>CAZPGI010000007.1:0-21954 GCA_964586365.1 uncultured Candidatus Saccharibacteria bacterium | reverse complement strand
AGCGAAAATTGCTTTTAATTATTTTGCTTATTGTGCCTATCAAGATAATCAGGTAAATATTTTATATCAAAATAATTTTGAAAAAATAAGAAAATTCATAAAGGGTGATGAATCCATTCCATTAAAAGAAATTGTTATTTCCGTAGATAAAAATGTAATTTTAGACGAAGAACGCAAGCAACAAAAACGACTAGTGGCCCACTTAATTATTTTTGAGAAATCTGATAACAATGTTATAATTAAGGAAACTTTTTGGGGTAAAAGAGTTTATGAAATTGTAATGGGGACATTCCCGGATTTACTACAAAAAGACAACTTTGGGTGCGGACACGCATTTGATCCATTTGAAAAACAAATATATAATTTAAGTCAACGACCAAAATCAAATATTTCTGAAAAAGATTTAAAGTCCACCTTCGGTTTATTTAAGAAGATAAGAGTTTAACGGCGGCTCGCCCGCGAAGCGGGCAAACGCCGGGCGGGCAAAAAAGGAAAGGGTTTTAGGGGAAGGAATTTTGCCCGCCCGCCGATTTTGGCGGAGTTCCTGCCGCGCCGCAAGAGCGGTAGTCGGTCAATTCCGTTCAAAATAGGTTCGGATTTGGTAGTATAAACGCTCCAGAATTTGACTTTCAGGAATTTTCCCGATTGATTCAGTTGCGTGAAGCGCGGCAGAGAACGGAAATACTGGTCATGGGGCTTGCGCATCTGTTATTTCCAAAAATCGTCAAAGGCGAAGAAAATTATGTATACATTACCGTAAAACTGTAAAGGTTCAGATAGATATCCGCCACCCTTAAGTTTGTAATATGATAACATTTTTGGTTGGTAAATGGATAAGTTGTAATTTATTTAAGTATTCATCCGGAGTTAAATAACCAAGTGCTTCATGGGGTCTCAAATAGTTCCAGATATATTCCCGTTGTTCCAGTTTTTTTTGCATTGATTCAATGTCATAGTTAAAGTTTCCCCATAGGTAGAATTCATTCTTATCAGCTAAATGAGAGGTAAATGAGAGGTTTCAACATTAGCAACTATCTTCCAGTCAATAGTTGGTTTCCTGACATTTTTGGCCTATAAGATCTGTCATTTAGGCCCAACATGCCAATTTGATTAAATTTCCTTAACCAAATCCTCACTGTTTCTCTATTTAATCCGAAATGCCTTGCCGTTAAGCTGATGTTATTGTTATGAGTCCTTAACCAATCTATGACCCTTAACCTTTGTTTGGCTTTTTCTGAAATATTTGTCCTGGCTGCCTAGTTAGCTAAACTGGCTGCGCCAGGCAAGATTGCGCCCATATTGTCATATGACACCCATTATACCTTCCTTTTACAGATTTCTTAAGTGGAGGACATCATATGAACCAGCGCACATTGTTGCTAGTTTTCTTTTTTTTTGATATAATTTGAAATATGGAAAAAGAGAAGCAATTAGAAGAGCTGCTTTCCAGGGTCCTCTCATTAGAGGACCGGCTTTGACTTAACCAGACTTGAAGAATTAAAAAAAGAAGCGGGCAAGCCTGATTTTTGGCAAGACCAGGAAAGAGCGGTTACTCTTTCTCAAGAATTAGCTTCTTTGGAGGAAGAGGCAAATTGGTTTAGCAATATTAAGCAAGAGATAGAAGATTTAAAAGAATTAGCTCCTTTAATGGAAGATAATAGGGAAATAGAAGAAATTGAAAGAAAAATAAAAGAAAAGGAAAGAGAAGCATATTTTAGTAGAAAATATGACAAAGGCAATGCTCTTCTTTCTGTTTTTTCTGGAGCTGGAGGTCAAGATGCTCAAGATTGGGCAGCTATGCTTTTAAGAATGTACCAGAGATTTTGCGAGAAGAAAGGTTTTGAAACAATTGTTTTAGATGAATCATTAGGAGAAGAGGGAGGAATAAAATTAGCAATGATTGAAATAAAAGGAAGGTATGCTTACGGACTTTTAAAAAGAGAAAGCGGTGTTCATCGATTAGTAAGGATTTCTCCTTTTTCTGCTCAGAAGTTGAGACATACTTCTTTCGCCTTAGTAGAAGTTTTACCAGAAATTGAAAATGAAAAAGAGATTGAAATAAAACCAGAAGATTTAAAGATTGATTTTTATCGAGCCTCTGGTCCAGGCGGTCAGTATGTCAATAAAAGAGATTCAGCAGTGAGAATTACGCATCTTCCAACTGGTATTGTTGTTTCTTGTCAGTCAGAAAGATTGCAGGGCAAAAATAAGGAAAAAGCAATGAAAATTATGATGTCCAAATTATATCAATATGAAAGAGAAAAGCAGGAGAAAGAAGTAAAAGAGATAAAGGGAGAAAAAGTTTCTGTGAGCTGGGGCAATCAAATCCGTTCTTATGTCCTTCATCCTTATAAGCTAGTTAAAGACTTAAGAACAGGAGTTGAATCAACCCAGCCGGAAAAGGTTTTGGACGGAGAATTAGATGAATTTATTGAAGCAGAAATTAAATTATGATTGAATTTAAAAATGTAAGCAAGTATTATCCAGCCAATTCATTGAGAGAAGAAAAGGCGGCATTGAAAGACATTTCTTTTTTAATTAAAGAAGGAGAGTTTGTCACCCTTTGCGGAAGATCTGGAGCGGGTAAAACCACTATTTTGAAGCTTATCTCTTGCGAAGAAAAACCTTCTTCAGGAGCGGTTCTTTTTGAAAATCAGGACACCGGTGAAATTAAGAAAGGAGAAACTTATCTTTTAAGGCAAAAACTAGGGTTTATTTTTCAGGACTACAAGCTTCTTTCCTACAAAACAATTTTTGAAAATGTGATGTATGCTTTAGAAGTTTCTAATAATAGCAAAGAAGCGACAGAGAATGACGTAATACAGGTTCTTGACCTGGTTGGTTTAAAAGATAAAATGAATTGTTTCCCTTGGGAGCTTTCTGGGGGAGAAAAACAAAGGGCTTCCATTGCCCGAGCTTTAATTCATCGGCCCAAAGTTATTTTAGCCGATGAGCCCACTGGCAATCTTGACCCTTATAATTCTAGAGATATTATTAAATTGCTTTTAAAGATAAATGAAGCCAGCTCTACGGTAGTTCTTTCCACTCATAGCAAAGAAATAGTTAATGCTTTAAAGAAAAGAGTTATTACTCTGGAAGACGGAAGAATAATTAGAGATGAAGAAAATGGAAGATTCTTTTTATGATTAAAAAAATTAAGAAAATATTTAAAGCTAGCTGGACTGGTTTAAAAAGACAGGGCTTTTTAACCTTAGCCACCTCCATTGTTATTTTCGTTGCCGTTGTTTTGGGAACATCGCTTTTTCTTTTTCAAGGAGGAGTTTCTTTTTTAACAGACGCAATCAAAGAAAAAATAGACGTTTCTGTATATTTTAAAGATTATGTTTCCAGAGAAGAGATATTAAAAATTAGAGAAGAAGTAGCTAAACTAGATGAAGTTAAGAAAGTAAGTTATGTCTCTCCAGAAGAAGCTTACGAAAACTTTGTTAAAACCCACCAAGGCGATTCTTACCTAGAATCTTTGGAAGCCATTGAAGTAAATCCATTCTTGCCCTCTTTGGTCATTCAGACAAAAGAACCGTCTCAATATAAAGTTGTTTCTGAATTTTTTAAAAAAGAAGAATATGCTTCTTTGGTTTATGAAATAGACGATTATAAAAGGGGAGAGATTATTGACCGGCTTTCTGATATTGCTTCAAAGATAAGGAATTTTGGCTTGTTTCTTACTTTGTTTTTGAGCTTGATTGCTGTTATTGTTACCTTTAATACTTTAAGATTAAGCATTTATTCTCAAAGAGAAGAGATTGAAGTAATGAGATTAGTCGGAGCGAAAAATAGCTTTATTCGCGCTCCTTTTTTAATTCAAGGAGCTTTATGCGGACTCTTTGCCGCTATAATTTCTTTTGTCCTTTTCTTCCTAGTATTGTTTTTCTTTAATAATAACTTGAAAAACTTGTTGATGGATTTTGATGCTTTTGTTTTTTACAAAGAGAACCTTTTAATGGTTTTACTTATTCAACTGCTGATTGGAGTTGGTTTGGGCTTGATTTCTAGCTTTTTTGCTGTTAAAAAGTATTTAAAGGATTGAGGTGAGTATATTCGGGGGTCGTCTAATGGTAGGACGCCAGGTTCTGGCCCTGGAAATTGGGGTTCGAGTCCCTACGCCCGAACAAAGAAATAATAATTAATAAACAATATGAGTAAAGAAGTCAAATCAATATATCTAACTTTTTTATGTGCCCTTGTTTTTATTGTTTTGCATAATTATCTCTTCTTTCTTTTGGGTAAAGAAGAGGGGGTCTTTTTCACTGCTGCTTTCTTGTCTTTGTTGGCTTTTGTTTTTTCTGTTGGTTATTCTTTGGTTGAATATGTTACTGAAAAGAAACCAGATGATTTATGGAAAGCTGGATTTTTAGGGATTTTAGGCTTTTTAGGATTTGTTCCTCATTTAAGCCAGATTTTCTTTGGTTTCTTTGGTTTCCTTTTATTTTTTATTGTTAAAAAAGGTTATGATTCCAAAAAAATCTTAAAAAGTTTTGTTTTATTCTTTGCTTTAGTTTCAACCATTAGCTCTTCATCTTTTCTTTTTTACAAAAATACGCAGAACAATCAAGACAACACCGTTCTTTTTCTTAATTCAATGAAAGAAACATTAAAAGGAATTGAGTTTTCTTCTTTAGAAGATTCTTCCTTTGATTGGCCAGGAAGCACTGAATCTCTTTCAGGCAAAGGGTTTAAAAATATGACTATTAATAATAATCAGTATAAAGAATTGATAGGGTTTTTTGAAAATAATGGTTTTGCTGCAAGTTTTTTTGACATTGAAGCAGCGACCAAGGCAGGAGTTTCTGGCTATAAAAGAAATAATCTTTGGTGCGTTTTCAAGGCTGGTCTTTATTACGATGATAATGGCGAACCAATACCTGAAGATAGGTTAAAAAGTGAAATATATTGTGCCAATAAATAACATGGAAAATTGCGTTTTTTGCAAAATAGTAAACAAAGAAATTCCTTGCTATAAAATATACGAAGATGAGTTGACTTTGGCTTTTCTAGACATTAATCCAATTATTGCTGGCCATGTTTTGATTGTTCCCAAAAAGCACTTTGAAAACATTTTTGATATAGAGGAAGATTATTTGAAAGCAATTATTGAAGCAAGCAAAAAGATTTCATTGAAAATAAAGGAGACGTTAAAGATTGAAGGAATTAATCTTTATCAGGCTAATGGTCCAATAGCTGGACAGACGATTTTTCATTTTCATCTTCATCTTTTGCCAAGGACTGAAGGTGATGGCATTGATTTTATTAAATGGATGGGAAAAATGGCAAAAAAGATGAAAGCACAAGAAATGGAAGAGATAAGAAACAAGCTAGCTATTAATTAATTATGAAGAAGAAAAATAACAAAAAGCAAGAAGATTCAGCCAGGAAGGTAAGAATAAAAATTATCGGCATTGGCGGCGGCGGAGGAAATATTGTTTCCGAGCTTTCTAAAAAACTAAAGGATTTTTCTTCAGCCAAAGTTGATTTTGTAGCAGCCAATACTGATATTCAGGCTCTGGAAGCGCTTAATAAAAAAGTGAAAAAGTTTTCTTTTGGTCAAAAACTTACTTCTGGCTTGGGAACAGGTAGAGATGTGGCAATAGGAGAAAAAGCAGCCAAAGATGATTTGGAAAGAATAAAGAGTTTGTTTACCGATAATAAAGATTTGTATATTATTGTTTCTTCTTTGGGAGGAGGAACAGGAACAGGAGCTTCGCCTGTTTTTGCCAAGATTGCTTCTCAGATGAATTTAATGACCTTGGGAATTTTTACTTTACCTTTTTCTTTTGAAGGGAAGAAAAAAGCAGAGGTAGCACGAAACGCTTTAGAAGAAATGAAAAGCTATCTCAATGCTTATATGGTTATTCCTAATGAAAAGATATTCAGTTTAACCAAGGAAGAAGTTTCCTTTACTGACTCTTTAAATCTTTTGAATAATAATTTAGCTAATTCTTTAGAGGGTTTGTTGAGGACAATTTATTCTCCGGGACTGATAAACATTGACTGGGCAGATATTAAAACAATTTTAGAAGGAAAAAAGAACCTGGCTTATCTTAATACAGCTAAAGTAAAAGGAGGAAACAATGCTGAAGAATTGGTAAAAAAGCTTATCAAAAACCCGATTTTAGACTATAACTTTGAAGAAGCGGATAATATTATGTTCAACATTGAAGGTTCGGCTAAAGACTTATCTCTTCAATCTCTTTCCCAGGTTAGTAAAAGAATCAATGAAATGGCTCCTTCAGCTCGTATTATTTTTGGTTTCATCAATAATCCTAAAATGAAAAACGAAATAAAAATAACTATTTTATCCACTGGCAGTAATGAAGAAAAAAAGAAAAGACCGGAACCAAAACCTAAAATTGGCAGAACAGCTTTAGAAATTAAAGAAGCAGAAAAGAAAGAAATGGAAAAAGAGGAAGAGGATGAAAAGATATTTGAAATACCAGCTTTTTTAAGAAAAGAAAAAACTAAAAAAGCAAAAAATGATTAAAGAAGTTAAAAAAGCCATTTTTCCTATTGCTGGACTAAGTACACGTTTTTTGCCTTTTTCCAAAGCAGTTTCCAAGGAATTAATTCCTTTGGTTGATAAGCCAATGATTCATTACGCGGTTGAAGAAGCCATGCTTTCTGGAATTGATAAAATTGAGTTTGTAGCTAGGCCTCAACAAAGAAATTTTCTTAATTATTTTACCAGAGATGAAAAACTGGAAAAGTTTCTAGGGGAGAATAATAAAAAAGCTGAGCTGGAAAGTTTGAAAGAGGTGGAAGCGTATTTTAAGGATATAGGTTTTTCTATTGAAATTCAGAAAAATCCTCAAGGAAATGCTCATGCTATTTTTCAATCAAAAAATTTTGTCAAGGACGAACCTTGCGGAGTATTTTTTTGTGATGACATAATTAAAGCAACTGAGCCGGGTTTTAAGCAATTGACAGAGGTTTTTAAAACTTGTGGCGGGAATCCGGTCCTAGCTTTAAAAGCTATGCCCGAAGACAGGCTTTCTAGCTATGGCGTGGTTGAAGTAGAGAAAATAGCCCATAGCTTTTACAAAATAAAGAGAATCGTGGAAAAACCGAAGAATGGAACAGCTCCTTCTAATCTTGCTGTTCTTGGCAGAATGATTATCACTCCAGATGTTTTTTCTTACATGGAAGTTAATAAAAATATTCTTGATAAAGACCTTTCCATTGTTCCCCTTTTAGGGAAAATGGCTGAAGAAGGAAGAGCAATTTATGGTTATGAAATAAAGGGAGAATGGTTGGAATGCGGCAATAAATCTTTATGGCTCAAATCTTTTTTAAATTTGCTTTTGCAAGATCCTATATTTGGAGAAGAAATCAAAAAATACATTAAAGAATTAAATATCAAATAAATGATTTACGATTTAATTATTATTGGAGGTGGACCAGCTGGAGTTACGGCTGGTATTTATGCTGTTCGGCAGAAATTAAAAGCATTGCTTTTAACTAAGTCATTTGGCGGGCAGATAGCTCATAAAGCAGTGGAGATTGAAAACTATCCTGGTTTTGAAAAGATTTCTAGTGTTGAATTGATTGAGCGGTTTGAGAATCAGGTAAAAAGCAAAGACATTGAAATAAAAAACGAAAAAGTAATTAAATTGTCCAAAGAAGAGTTTTTTAATATTTTTACCGAAGGAGGAAACGTTCTTCAAGCCAAAGCAGTAATTATTGCTACTGGCGCAGAGCCAAGAAAATTGGGAGTCAAAGGAGAAGCAGAGTTTATTGGTAAAGGAGTGAGCTATTGTCCAGCTTGCGATGGCCCTCTTTTTTCTAACAAGAAGGTAGCAGTAATTGGAGGAGGAGAGGCAGGATTTGAAACTGCTTTATTTCTAAAAAGATATGCGTCAGAAGTAATTATTTTGGAAAAAGGAGACAAACCATTGGCTAGTCCGGAAATACAAGAAAGAGCGCAAAAGCAAGGGATAAAAGTAATTGTTAAAGCAGAAGTAAAGGAGCTGAAGGGCAATGACTTTGTGGAAGAACTTTGGTATAATGATACGAGTATTCTTGTTCAAGGGGTATTTATTCAGATTGGTCATGTTCCTGATGCTTCTTTTGCTAAGGGTTTAGTTGATTTTAATGAAAAAGGAGAGATTATTGCTGATTTTGAAGCTTACGAAACAAAAACTAAGGGACTTTTTGCTGCTGGAGATATTAATAATGGAAGAATGAAACAAATTGTTATTGCTTGTGGCGAAGGAGCTCAAGCAGCCTTGTTTGCTTACAATTATTTAATTAAAAATTATGAGTTCAATTAAATCAATCAAGGCAAGGGAAATAATTGATTCTAGAGGAACACCTACTTTGGAAGTTGCTTGCGAGACCGAAGACGGAATCTTTGTTGACAGCGTTCCTGCAGGAGCTTCTAGAGGAGAAAAAGAAGCAGCTGAATTAAGAGACAAGGAAACAAGGTATGGAGGAATGGGAGTTTCCAAAGCAGTAGATAATATCAACCGCATTATTTCTGCTAGATTAAAAGGAATTAATCCTGAAGACCAAAAAACTATTGATAATTTAATGATTGTTCTTGACGGCTCTTCTGATAAATCTAATCTCGGGGCTAATAGCATTTTAGGGGTTTCTTTAGCTGTTTGTCGGGCTGGAGCTAAGGCAAGGGGTTTAGAGCTTTTTGAACATATTTCTTCTTTGTTTATGGGCAGGTACAAAAGAAAGTACAAAATGCCCAAAGCTTGTTTTAATGTTATTAATGGAGGAAAACACGCAGGCAATAATCTTGATTTTCAGGAATTTATGATAGTTCCTTCAGCAGAAAGTTTTAAAGAAGAGCTAAGAATAGCGGCAGAAGTTTATCAAGGAATTAAGAAGAGATTAGAAAAGAATTATTCAAAAATAGCAATTAATGTAGGAGACGAAGGAGGATTTGCTCCTCCCATAGACATGACTGAGGTTGCTTTAGGAGTTATGATTAAATCTATTGAATGTACTGGTTGGAAAGGAAAAGTACAGCTGATGATAGATGTTGCGGCTAGTTATTTTTTCAAAAATAATTATTATGTTTTAAGTACAGGTGGTTTGACTAAAAATGAAATGTTTGATTATTATACTGATTTGGTTTTTAAGTATCCTATTATTGGTTTAGAAGATCCTTTAGAAGAAGAAGATTGGCAGGGATTCAAAGAAATAACCAGCGAACTAGGTAGAAGAATTATGATAGTTGGAGACGACCTTTTGGCTAGTCAAGAAAAATATATTAAAAAAGCCAAAGAAGAAGAAGCTTGCAATGCCGTAATTTTAAAACCTAATCAAGTAGGAACTATTTCCGAACTGTTGGAATCAGCTAGTCTAGCCAAAGAATATGGCTGGAAGACAATTGTTTCTCATCGCTCCGGAGAAACTGATGATGATTTTATTGCTGATTTAGCGGTGGGCATCAATGCTGATTTTATTAAAGCCGGAGCTCCGGCTAGGGGAGAAAGAATAGTTAAGTACAACCGCTTGCTAAAAATAGAAGAAATGCTAAAATATATAAAAATATGAAAAAAGTAAAAGTATTTTCTACACCAACTTGTCCTTATTGTCTTACCTTAAAAAAGTTTTTAATCGAAAAAGGCATAGAGTTTGAAGATATTGATGTTTCTCAAAATGAAGAAGCGCGAAAAGAAATGATAGAAAAGACAGAGCAAGCAACTGTTCCAGTTTTAGACATAGAAGGAGAATATATTGTTGGTTTTGACAGAAAAAAGATTTGTGAGCTTTTAGAAATTAAAGATTAATTTATGGCAAAAATAGCAATCAATGGATTTGGAAGAATAGGAAGGTGCGTTTTAAAAGTTATTCTGGAAAATAAACTGGACTTAGAAGTTGTAGCCATTAATGATTTAACTGATGGAAAAACCTTAATACATCTCTTTAAACATGATTCTGCTTATGGAAGATTCAGGGGCAAAGTAGAATTAAAGGGAGAGGAAATGATGGTTGAAGGACAAAGAATTAAATTTTTAGCTGAAAGAAATCCAGAGAAATTGCCTTGGCGAGAGCTAGGAGCAGATATTGTGCTTGAATGCACTGGAGCTTTTACAGATAGAGAAGGTTCTTCAAAACATCTTCAAGCTGGAGCCAAAAAAGTAATAATTTCTGCTCCAGCCAAAACAGATGATATTCCTTCCTATATTTTGGGAGTAAATGCTGATGCTTACAAAGGAGAAGATATTATTGATATGGGTTCTTGCACCACTAATTGTCTTGCTCCTTTGGTTAAGGTTTTGGAAGAAGAAGCGGGAATAGTTAAAGGGTTTATGACAACTGTTCATTCGTATACTAATGACCAAAGAGTGTTGGACCTGCCTCATCAGGATTTAAGAAGAGCGAGAACAGCTGCTGTTAATATTATTCCTACTACCACTGGAGCGGCAAAAGCGATTGGTAAGGTTGTTCCTTCGGTTGCTGGAAAACTAGATGGCATTGCTATCAGAGTTCCAACACCAGTTGTCTCTTTAGTTGATTTGGTTTGCGAGTTAAAAAAAGAAATTAAAGCAGAAGAAATAAATGATATCTTTAGAAAAAGAGCTAATCAAGGAGAGCTGAAAGGAATTCTTGATGTTGAAGAAGAACCTTTGGTTTCTACTGATTTTATTGGCAATTATTTTTCTTCCATTGTTGATTTGGAGTTTACTAGAGCTAAAGATAATATGGTTAAAGTATTGGCTTGGTATGACAATGAATGGGGTTATTCAGCTAGATTGGCGGAAATGGCCTTGTTTGTCTCTAAAAAACTATGGAACTCTTGAGCTTTAAGGAAACAAAAAGCCTTCTTTTGAAATACGGTCTGCCTTTTTGCGAGACCGAAATTTTTAATTCTTTAGACAAAGCAATTGAATACGCTGAAGAAATAGACTACCCCCTTGTTTTAAAAGTTTTTGGTAAAGATATTTTTCACAGAACAGAAAATGAAGGAGTGGTTGTCGGAATTAAAAACAAAGAAGATTTAAAAAGAGAATGGGAAAAGATGGACCAAAGATTTAAAATTAAGGAAGGAATTTTGGTTCAAGAAACAGTTAATGGTAGGGAATTGATTTTAGGAATGAAAAGGGACGAACAATTCGGCCCTGTTTTAATGTTTGGCTTAGGCGGTATCTTTGCTGAATTGTACAAAGATGTTTCTTTACGGCTTTCTCCTTTAGACAAGAAAGAAGCAGAAAAAATGATTAAAGAAACAAAAGCTTGGGAAATAATTAAAGGATTCAGGGGTGAGGGGGTTAATAAAGAAAAGGTGATTGAGTTGTTGGTGCGCTTGTCCAAACTGGCAGAAAAGGAAAGAATGATTAAGTCAATAGATTTTAATCCAGTAATGGGAAATAAAAAGGAAGTTTTAATAGTTGATTTTAAGGTTGCTATATGAACTTAGACAAAATATTTAATCCTTCAAGCATAGCGATAATTGGAGCGAGCGAAGAAGAGCGAAGCGTGGGGGAGGGTTTGGTTAAAAACTTGTTAACTAGTCAAAAAAAGATTTTCTGCGTTAATCCTTTTAGAAAAAAGGTTTTTCAAATGGACTGCTTTGGCAAAATTACTGATATTAAAGAAAGCGTTGATTTAGCAATAGTGGCTGTGCCAGCCCCAGCTGTTTTAGATGTTATTGAAGAGTGCTGTCAGAAGAAAGTAAAAGGAATCATTGTTATTTCTAGTGGCTTTCAAGAAACAGGAGAAGAAGGAAGAAAAAGAGAAGAAAAAATGAAGGAAATTGTTGAAAGAGCAGGCATTCCTTTAATTGGGCCTAATTGTTTGGGAATTATTAATTTAAGCAATAATTTAAATGCTTCTTTTGCCTCTGCTCTTCCTCAAAAAGGCAATTTAGCTTTTCTTTCTCAATCAGGTTCTTTGGCCAATGCTTTAATTGATAAAAGCCTTGAGTTTAATCTCGGTTTTTCAAAAATTGTTTCTTATGGCAATGAGGCTCAAGTTGATTTGCCCCAACTTCTTTCTTATCTTCAAGATGACAAAGAAACGAAAGCCATTCTTTTATATTTAGAAGGAGTGAAAAGAGGCAGAGAGTTTTTTGAAACAGCCAGAGAGGTTTCTCGACACAAACCGATTGTGGTCTTAAAAGCAGGAAGGGGAAAAGTCGGAGAAAAAGCTGTTTCTACCCACACTGGTTCTTTGGTTGGTAATTACGAAACCTATCAAGCAGTTTTTAAACAAGCAGGCTTAATCGAGGTTGATTCTTTGGAAGAGCTTTTGGATATTGGTAAGGCCTTGTCTTTTACTCAAAATTTTAAAAATGGAATTGGCGTTATTACTAATGGTGGAGGGTTAGGAGTTTTGGCAGTTGATTTTTGCGAAAAATTAGGAGTGGAAGTAAGTGAATTAAGCAAAGAAACAAAAGAAGCTTTAAGCAAAGATAAAAGATTGGATAAAATTTTAATCAAAAGCAATCCTTTGGACATTATGGGTGATGCTTTGAGCGAAAGATATGAAGCAGGTTTAAGATGTTTTTTAGGGGCGAGAGAAATCAATGGAGTTTTGGTCATGCAAAGCACTCAGATAATGACAGAACCAATAAAAAATGCTAAGATTATAGGGGAAATGAAAAAAGAATTTCCAGCTAAGCCAATTGTTTGTTGTTTCGTCGGCGGACCATTAGTAAAAGACGCGGTTGCTTATTTGGAGGAAAACAGAATCCCCAATTATTCTGACCCCAAACGAGCAATAAAAGCGATTAAAAGTTTAATTTTATGTTTCCAATAGTTTTTATTTTAGACATTATTTTTATTATTGTTTTTTTAATTTTAAGCTTAATGAATTTATTTTAAATTTATGGCAAAAGAAAATATTTTATGGTTTTCAGGAATAAGAAAGGAAAGCGTGAATCAAGTGGGAGGCAAAGGAGCTTCTTTGGGAGAAATGTATTCTTTGCTTACTCCTAAGGGAATAAATATTCCTAATGGTTTTTCTACCACTGCTCATGCTTATTTATCTTTCCTTCAATACAATGATTTTGATAAAAAATTGAAAGAGCTTTTTGACAAGCTTAATCCCGATGATTTAAGCAGTATTCAAGAAACCGGCAAGAAAGCAAGGAAATTAATCCTTTCGGGAAAGCTTCCTCCTGATTTGAGACAAGATATTGTTGAAGCCTATCAAAAACTTTGTCAAGAATATGGCAAAAATGCTGATGTGGCTGTTCGTTCTTCAGCCACAGCTGAAGATTTGCCTGGAGCTTCTTTTGCCGGCCAACACGAAACCTATTTAAATGTTCGAGGAGAAAAAGAATTATTAGAAACGATTCTTAAATCATATTCTTCTCTTTTTACAGATAGAGCCATTTCTTATAGACATGAGAAAGGTTTTAAGCAATTAGAAGTTTATTTAGCCTCCATTGTTCAGAAAATGGTTAGGAGTGATTTAGGTTCTTCGGGAATAATATTTACTATTGATACAGAAACAGGATTCAGGGATATTATTCATATTAGTTCTATTTTTGGCATAGGAGAATTAATTGTTAAAG
The DNA here is from genome assembly GCA_964586365.1 of uncultured Candidatus Saccharibacteria bacterium. GTDB lineage: Bacteria > Patescibacteriota > Minisyncoccia > Minisyncoccales > Minisyncoccaceae > Microsyncoccus. Next base: position 8,462 of record CAZPGI010000007.1, on the reverse strand, counting down.
GAAGAATTACTCCTGATGATTTTTATGTTTTCAAACCGACTCTTCAAAAAGGTTTTAAACCAATTATTGTTAGAAATCTCGGCAGAAAGACAAGAAGATATGTTTACAATTTAGAAGGGGGAACAAAAGAAGTTAAGGTTTCGGAAAAAGACCAAGCAAGGTTTTCTTTAACCGATGATGATATTTTGACTTTAGCTCAATGGAGTTGCTTGATTGAGGACCATTATCAATGTCCTCAAGACATAGAATGGGCAAAAGATGGGAAAACAGGCACCTTGTTTGTAGTTCAATCAAGGCCAGAAACAGTTCATAGTTTGGCAGACAAGCAGAGAGTTTATGAAGAGTATGAAATTGAAACTCAAGCCAAACCAATACTTACTGGTATTGCTATTGGAGAAAAAATTGGCGCAGGCAAGGTAAGAGTAATCTTAGATGAAAAGAAAATGAAAGAGTTTAAAGAGGGAGAAGTTTTGGTAACTAAAATGACTGACCCTGATTGGAACAGCATTATGATTAAAGCCTCGGCTATTATTACCGATGAAGGAGGAAAAACCTGTCATAGTGCTATTATTTCTCGGGAAATGGGTATTCCTTGTATTGTTGGAGCTAAAGAAGCAACTAAAAAATTGAAAACCGGAGTGAAAGTAACGATTGATTGTACCCAATTAAAGGGCAGGGTCTTTAATGGTTTACTTCCTTTTAAGGTCAAGAAATATAATCTTGATGAAATTCCTCATTTGCCTGTAAAGATAATGCTGAATCTAGGAACTCCGGAATCTGCTTTTAAGCTTTCTTTTCTGCCGGCAGATGGAGTGGGTTTGGCTCGGGAAGAGTTTATTATTGCTGAAAAGATAAAAGTTCATCCTTTGGCTTTGCTTCATTTCAATAAGATAAAAAGCAAACTATCCAAAGAAGAGGTGAGAACTATTGAAGATTTGGCCAGGGGCTATAAAGATAAAAAAGAGTTTTTTATCAATGAATTGGCCGAGGGCATTTCTCAAATTGCCGCTGCTTTTTATCCCAAGCCAGTAATTGTTAGGTTTTCTGATTTTAAAACCAATGAATACAGAAATTTGCTGGGAGGAAGGTATTTTGAAGCCGAAGAGAATAATCCTATGATAGGATTTAGAGGAGCTTGCCGTTATATCTCTTCTAGTTTTCAACCAGCTTTTGAGCTGGAATGTTTGGCTGTTAAAAAAGCGAGAGAAGAATATGGATTAACCAATATTGCAGTAATGGTTCCTTTTTGCCGAACCGTGGAAGAAGGGAAAAAGGTTAGAGAAATTTTGAAAGAGAAAAAAGTTGATGATGGTAATTTGAAAGTTTATGTAATGTGCGAAATTCCTTCTAATGTGATTTTAATTGATGAGTTCTTGCAAATTTTTGACGGAATGAGTATTGGCTCCAATGATTTAACTCAATTGACCTTAGGTTTGGATAGAGATAATGCTGATTTAGCTCATATTGGCAATGAAAACAATGAAGCAGTTAAAAAACTGATAAGAAAAGTAATTAGAAAGTGCAAAGAAAAGAACAAGTATTGCGGTATCTGTGGTCAAGCACCTTCTGATTATCCTGAGTTTGCCAATTTCTTAATAAAAGAGGGGATTGAAAGCATTTCTTTGAATCCAGACACGGTTATTAAAACAATTTTAAATATTGCTAACAAGCATGTTTGATATTATTACTTTTGGTTCAGCCACTTGGGATATTTCTTTTATTTTATCCGGTAAAAAAAACGTAAGAGATAATGCGGATTTAATTATTGATAAAGGCATTTATTTTAACCTTGGGTCAAAGATTAATGTTGAGGACATGTATTTCAGTTTTGGTGGCGGAGGATTGAATACAGCTACAACTTTTCAGAGGCAAGGTTTAAAAGTTGCTTATTGTGGCTCAGTAGGGGATGATATTCCAGGCAAAGAAGTAATCCTTTATTTAAAGGAAAACGGGATAAATTATTCTTTAGTTAAAAAAGCGTTAAAACCAACCAATAACTCGGTAATTCTTCATATTCCCGGAGAAGATAGAACGATTTTAGTCTACCGAGGAGCTTCGGAAATGTTGAAGCTTTCAGAGGCTGATTGGAAGAAAATGAAAAGCAAATGGTTTTATCTTGCTCCTTTGTCCGGAAAATTAAATGTTTTAACCGAGGAACTAGTTTATTTTGCTCAAAAAAACAACATTAAGGTTTTGGCTAATCTGGGTAATTCTCAGATATTGATGGGCCAGCAGAAATTAAAAAAGATTCTAGATAGGGTTGATGTTTTACTCTTAAATAAAGAGGAAGCTTCTCTGCTTACCGGGGTTGATTACAAAAAAGAAGAGGAAATAGTTTTAAAAACAAATCAGATGCATCAAGGATTGAATGTAATTACTAAAGGAGAAGATGGTGTAGTTGCTTCTGACGGCAAAATGATTTATCAAGCCAAGCTGAAGAGGTTTAAAGTAGTAGATACCACAGGAGCTGGTGATTCTTTTGGTTCAGGTTTTGTTTCTGGTTTAATTAAGTCAAACAATGACATAGAGTATGCTATTAAATTAGGCCTAACCAATTCCAAATATTGCTTATTAGAAAAAGGAGCAACCAGTGGTCTTCTTGCTGCTAAAGATAACTACTTGGTGGAAAAGGAGGATATTAGGGTCTTGTCAAAAAAGATAAAAAAGGTATAATATGCACATATGAAAACATTAGAAGCAAAAACAAGAAAAAAAGTGGCGGAGCCGGGAATGATTCCTGCTGTTCTTTATGGTCCAGGTTTAGAAAATGTTCTTCTCCAGGTTGAAAGGAAAAGCTTTGAAAAGGTTTTTCAAGAAGTAGGAGAAACATTGATTTCCTTAAAAGTGGATAATGGTCAAGCGTACTCTGTTTTAATTTACGACACTCAAAAGAATCCTCGTACTTTAGAGTTGATTCATATAGATTTTTATCAGCCCAATTTGAAAGAAGAAGTGGAAACAGAGGTTCCTTTAGAAATTGAAGGAGAAGCTCCGGCAGTAAAGAATTTAGAAGGAACACTGATTACCAATATCAAAGAATTGAAAATTAAAGCCTTGCCCAGTAATTTGCCCAATAAAATTAAGGTGGACGTCAGCGGATTAAAAACATTTGATGATTTTATTCTAGTAAAAGATATTAAAGTGCCTCAAGGAGTAACAGTTCTTGATAATCCTGAGGAAATTGTGGTTCAAGTGGTTGAGCCGGAAAACATTGAAGAAGAGTTGGCTCAGCCGGTTGAAGAAAAATTACCGGAGACAGGAGAAACACCGGTTGAAGAAGAAAAGAAGGAATCTTAAACAAGATGTTAAGAGTAAGGGAAAATTTAATTTTCTTATCTCTTTTCTTCGCAATAGTAATGGCGCCTTTTTCTGCTTGGGCCTATGATTTGGAAAAACTTTGCGGGACAGGGGAATGGGAAACTGAATGCAATCAGCTTTCTGAAGAAGAATGTCAAAATCTTTGTAATCAATGTTTAGATTATTTAAATCAGAAAGGAGCCCAGGTACAACAGGAAATATCAGAAACTAGTCAGAAAAAGCAAACTCTTCAGAATCAAATAGCCACCTTAAACAAAAAAATTAAAGATTTGAATTATCAAATTTCTCAATCCAATCTTTCTATTAAGAGTTTAGGGTTTCAGATAGAAGATACGGAAAAGTCTATGACGCAAACTTCTAAAGAGATTGATGAGCAAAGAGAAAAAGTAGCTGAGATTCTACGGGCAGTGCAAAAGGAAGACAAAAAGGATTTTCTGGAAATAATGGTTGCTAGCAATACTGTTTCTCAGTTTTTTGACAATATGATTTATCTAGAAACCTTGAGTGCTAAAAACAGAGAAGCGCTTTTAAACCTTCAAGACTTAGAAGACAGCTTAAAGTCAAAAAAAGTTTCTCTAGAAGAAGAAACCGATGAATTAAAAAATTTGATTATTATCCAAGGAATTAAAAAAGAAGAAAATGCTAAAACTAAACAAGAAAGAGAGTATTATCTTGGTTTAACTGAAAAAGAATATCAGGCTAAGCTTCAGGAAAAACAAGAAATTGATAAACAAGCAGCTGAAATTAGCAAACGTCTTTTTGAATTGGTGGGAGTAAAAGAAGAAGGGATTGAGTTTGGAGAAGCGGTGAAAATAGCTAAAAATGTAGAAAAAATCACTGGTGTTAGGGCTGCTTTCCTTCTGGCCATAATTCATCAAGAATCATATAATAATGGAAAGTTTGGAGGAAACGTTGGCCAGTGCTATGTTACTAATTTCACTACTGGCGCGGGAACAGATTTAAAAGGAAATTCTAAACAAAGAGTAATGAGTCCAAGCAACATTTCTTTGTTTCTAAAGATAACCAAAGAATTGGGAATGGACCCGACTAAAACTCCTGTTTCTTGTTGGATGCCTTTGTATTCAAGGGGCGTTCCTTATGGCTGGGGAGGAGCAATGGGCCCAGCTCAATTCATTCCTTCTACTTGGGAGCTTTATCGAGAAAAGGTTTCAGCCATTACTGGGAGACCAGCTAATCCTTGGAATGTTAATGATGCCTTTTTAGCTGCTGGTTTGCTTTTAAGGGATAATGGGGCTGCTCAAAATGAATTTAGAGCGGCAATGAGATATTTTTCTGGTGGTTCTTGGACGGCACAAGAAGAGTTTTACGGCCGCAGTGTAGTGGCAAGGGCTGATGAATATCAAAAAGATATTAATATCTTAGAGCAAGCTGGAAGTCTTTAATTTTTTGCTAAAGCAGAAAGTATTTTATCAATCTTTCCGTTCATGATTGATTCAAGGTCGTGCCAGCTCTTGTTTATGCGATGGTCAGTTACTCGGTCTTGAGGGAAATTGTATGTTCTGATTTTTTCTTCCCTGCTAGCTGTTCCTATTTGTGCTCTTCTCGCTCCGCCTAATTCTTTTTCTACTTCTTTTTGTTTTTGTTCTAAAAGCCTAGCGGATAAAATAGCGAGGGCGTTTTCTTTGTTTTGTTGCAAGCTTCTTTCTGATTGAGAAGTAACTACTAGGCCAGTAGGAAGATGAACCATTCTTACAGCAGTCATTCTTTTATTAACATATTGTCCTCCTGGGCCAGAAGCCTTACAAACCTCAAACTTAATTTCTTGAGGCTTGATATCAATTTGAGTTTTATCCGGTTTGGGCAAGACGGCTACAGTGGCGGTGGAAGTATGAACCCGTCCTGATTTTTCTGTCTTTGGAATTCTTTGTACCCTATGAACACCAGCTTCATTCTTTAATTGTTCGTAAACATTTTCTCCTGATATTTCAAAGATAACCTGCTTTAATCCTCTAATATCTGTTTGTTGATAATCAAGAGTTTGAGTTTTGAAGCCATGGTCTTGAGCGTAGCGTGAATACATGCGAAAGAGATCATTGGCAAAAAGAGCGGCTTCCTCTCCGCCTACTCCTGCTCTAATCTCCATGATTATAGCATTGAACTTTTGCTCCATAATTATTTCTTTTTGGCCATTCTCTGTTTGAATTTCTGTACTTGGCCTACTTGGCCAGAGTTTCTTTCTTTTCCTGTATAGAAAGGATGGCATTTGGAGCAGATTTCCACTTCCATATTTTCTTGAGTAGAGCCAATTTCAAAAACAGCTCCGCAAGAACAGCGAATCTTGGCTTTTTCAAAATATTGGGGATGGATGTCTTTTTTCATATTGGTAGATATTATCAGAAAACTTGTTTAAAATCAAGAGCTTTTCTATGCTCATAAATTTTTTCCGAGTTCGCTTTTGAATCTAGTTGGAGTTGCATTATACAAACTCTTGCCTTTAATTTCTATTTGTGATATATAATTATGTACCATGGATACAGAAATAGTGAAAAAAGAATATAATATTTCCCCAGAGGAGATGATTAAAGCTGGTCTTGGTTTTGGCCATAAAAAGTCAAAGCTTCATCCAAAAATGAAAGATTATGTGGCCAAACAAAAAGACAAGATTTATTTAATTGATTTGGAGAAGACAGCAGAGAAATTGGGAGAAGCACTGGATTTTATCAAGCAAGTAAAGCAAGAGGGGAAGACAATTCTTTTTGTTGGCACGAAAATGGCAGCCAGAGACTTAGTAGAAGAAACAGCTAAGGCTTGTAATTGTCCATTTGTCAACGAAAGATGGATTGGCGGTACTTTTACTAATTTCAAGGAGATTAGAAAAAGAATAAACTATTTTAAAGATTTAGAAAGCAAAACCAAAGATTCAGATTTTGAAAAGAATTATGTTAAAAAAGAGAGACTGAGTATCCAGAAAGAACTAGAAAGAATGAATGCCAAGTTCAGGGGAATAAAAGAAATGGAAGAATTGCCGGCTGCTGTATTTGCCTTAAGTGCTGATCAAGAAAGTATTGCTATAAAAGAAGCGAAGAAAATAGGCATTAAAATTGTTGCCGTTGTTGATACAGATACTGACCCAACAGGAATTGATTATCCTATTCCTGCTAATGACGATGCTTTTTCTTCGATTGAGTACATTTTAAATAAAGTTCAAGAAGTATTAAAAGATTAAAATTATGGCAGAAATTGAATCAATCAAAAAACTTAGAGAAGAAACAGGAATTTCTTTAGCTGAATGCAGGAAAGCTTTAGAAGAAGCAGAAGGAGATATTGAAAAAGCAAAAGAGCTATTAAGGAAGAGGGGAGAAGCAGTGGCTCAGAAAAAAGGAGAAAGAAGTGTAGGGGCAGGCCTTATTGATTCTTACATTCATTCCAACAAAAAACTAGGAGTAATGATTGAGCTGAATTGCGAAACTGATTTTGTCGCTCGCTCAGAAGATTTTCAGAATCTTGCTCATGAAATTTGTTTACAAATAGCTTCCATGAATCCGCTTTTTGTTAGAGAGGAAGAAATTCCCGAAGAAATATTAAAAAAAGAAAAAGAGACTTATGAGGAACAAGCTAAGGCCTTAAATAAGCCTAAGGAAATAGTAGAAGGAATTGTTAAGGGAAAAATGGAAAAATACAAAAAAGATAATTGTTTAATTAATCAACCTTGGATTAAAGATGAAAATAAAACAATCCAAAACTTGATAAACGAATATATTGCTAAAACCGGAGAAAACATTTTGGTTAAAAGATTTGCCAGATATGAACTTTGAAATTATTTTGCTTATAGCTCTTGTTTTAAGTTCGGCTGGAATAATTTCTTTAATCTTAAGGAAAAAATCAGAGATCGCTTTTTTGCCAGGAAGAGAACATTTTCCAGAGATAAAGAAGTTTATAAAAAGAGAAAAAAGCAAAGCCAATTTTTTCCTTAAAGAGAAATCAACGCAGTGGGAAAATATTTTACAAAAGCTTCTTTTAAGAGCAAGGATTGTTTTTTTAAGAGCAGATAATAAAATACTGAGTTTGACGCAAAAGTTAAAGCAAAGGAAAGAGAAGAAAAGACCTGATAAGTACTGGAAAGACATTAAAATGTCTTTAAAGAAAAATCCCTCCCAAAAAGATAGGCCGGCATAGCTCAGTGGTAGAGCAACTGTTTTGTAAACAGTAGGTCGGGGGTTCGAATCCGTCTGCCGGCTCATGATGCGTGTTGACAATTAAAAAAAAGAGAGTAAGATAGTTTTTACTTGATAGTTCTTTGAAAACATCAAAGTAGGTTTTTTAGAGTTGTTCCGCGATTTTTATTGAGAGTTTGATCCTAGCTCAGGATGAACGCTGGCGACGTGGATCAGGCATGCAAGTCGTACGGTCATGCGCCTTCGGGCGTATGATAGTGGCGAACGGGTTAGTAATGCGTAGATATCAACCCCTCACTCAGGCATAGCTTGGAGAAATCCAAGATAATTCCTGATGGTCCGAGAAATCGGTAAAGGTTTTCCGGTGAGGGACGAGTCTGCGTCCTATCAGCTAGTTGGTGAGGTAAAAGCTTACCAAGGCTATGACGGGTAGGCGGAGTGAGAGCTTGTCCGCCAACAATGGCACTGAGATACGGGCCATACTCCTACGGGAGGCAGCAGTCGAGAATATTGCACAATGGGGGAAACCCTGATGCAGCGACGTCGCGTGCGGGATGAAGATCTTCGGATTGTAAACCGCTTTTCTATGGGAAGAATTTTTGACGGTACCATAGGAATAAGGGGTGACTAAACTCGTGCCAGCAGTAGCGGTAATACGAGTGCCCCGAGCGTTATCCGGATTTACTGGGCGTAAAGGGTCTGTAGGCGGTTCATTAAGTTCTTCGTTAAATCTTCAGGGCTTAACCTTGAAGCTGCGGGGAAAACTGATGGACTAGAGGATGTTAGAGGCTGATAGAACACTCGGTGGAGGGGTGAAATCCGTTGATATCGAGTGGAATACCAAAAGCGAAGGCAGTCAGCTGGGGCAGTCCTGACGCTGATAGACGAAAGCGTGGGGAGAGAAAAGGATTAGATACCCTTGTATTCCACGCCCTAAACTTTGAACACTGGTCATTGTAAGTGTCGACCCTTGCAGTGGCGAAGCTAACGCGTTAAGTGTTCCGCCTG
>CAZPGI010000006.1:0-22916 GCA_964586365.1 uncultured Candidatus Saccharibacteria bacterium | reverse complement strand
ATTCTTGTAATCTTGATGGCTGGCTTTACACCCCTTGTGGGTGTAAAGACAGCCCGGCCACATTTTTTGGTCTTTTTTCTATTGTCTAATTTCAAAGATTGGGATATAATAAGGATGGTTCATTTAAATCAGGTGATATTGATTGACTAGACGCAAGAGAAATCACAATCACAATGGCAACGGATGCTTTTTTAGAATAGGAACTTGCCCTATTTGCGGGCAAGAGAATGTACCGCTTACTGAGCATCATATTTACAAAAGATCAGTTTTTGGAGAGAGCGAGAGAAAATTCTTGCTTTGTCGGAAGTGTCATGACAGAATTGAACTCATAAACAGAACATGGGAGAACATGGTTCTTCGGTCATTTCAGTCTTGCTACAAGAAATTGTTTGATTCGTTCTTAAGAGGAGAAAGAAACGAGGAAGATGAAGACGAGTTAGTGATGGCTTTAGAGCCATACGTACTGCAAGGTTTTAAGAAGATTGAAAGGCGAGGAATCAATCCTTGGTTAAAAGAAAGAATTGTAAAGAAGGGAATATATGTAAGGTCAAAAACTAAAAAAGAGAATAATGGGCAATAAGCCCCTTTTTCTTTTCTTAAAGAAGGGCGGAAAAATGAATAGCAATCTTATTGAAGCTTTGCGTTACGAATCATTTAATTTGCTTGAATAATTAAAATAAGGTATAATTTAAATATATGGAAAAAATAACAGACGAAAATTTTGAAAAGACAATTAATTCAATCAAGCCAGTTCTTGTTGATTTTTATACTGACTGGTGTCCGCCTTGTAAAATGCTTTCTCCTCTTTTAGACGAATTAAAAGAAGAATTTGCTGATAAAGTTGATTTTTTCAAAATGAACATTGACGAGAATCCTTTAACTGCTAATAAGTTTGGTATAGACAGAATTCCAACAATTATTCTTTTCCGCCAAGGAGAATTGAAAGACGGCTTTATTGGATACATGGAAAAAGAAGATATTAAAAAATGGCTTGAATTAAACATTCTATGAGCAATGAAGAAGTAGAAAAATTAATTAAAGAGTATGAAGAATACGCTAAGGGGAAAGGATTTAAACTTAATCCTAATAAAGAGGTGGTAGAAGGACTGGTTAGAGCTTTAATTATTAGAAAAGAAAACTTTGGAGAAAGATATTGTCCTTGTCGTAAATTATCCAAAGACAAAAAAGCTAATAAAAAGATAATTTGTCCCTGTGCTTATCATTTAGAAGAAATTGAAAAGCACGGCCATTGCCTCTGCAATTTATTCGTAAAAGATTAATTATTAACTCTCCTGACGTATTCTCCGCTTTCAGTATTGATTTCAATAATGTCGCCTTCTTCCACAAAGAGAGGCGCATTTATTTTTGTTCCTGTTTCTACGGTTACTAATTTTGTTCCTCCCTGGGCTCTGTCTCCTTTGACTCCAGGAGCTACTTCAGTTACTTTTAATCTTACTTTAATGGGCATAGAGACATTGATTATTTTGTCTTCAAAAATAATGGTTTGAACCTCTTCGTTTGGTTTAAGGAACTTGGCTTTTTCTTCGCCAATTTGTTCTTCGTTTAATTCAAACCTTTTAGAAGGATTGTCAGTTTCTGCAAAAACATATTTATCTCTGTTTTTGTAAATAAACTTAGCTTCTTTTTTATCAATCTCAGCCTCTTCAAAAGAGTCTCTAGGTTGAGCCGATTTAGCAATAACATTGCCATTGACTAAGTTTTTTAATTTCATTTGAAGGTAAGAATGACCTCGGCCCTTGAAAGTATTAACAGCCTCTATGATTTCATAGGGCTGATTGTTGATAATAATGATTTTTCCTCTAGTTAATTCTGAATAAGAAAGCATGTTTTGTTATTTATTTTCTTTTCTCCATTCTATTTCTTCTTCTTTGTCAGCGAATTCTAGCCAATCACCATTGTCATCAATAACAAACCACTTTTTTTTGGTTTGAGACCAGACCATGGGTTGGTTTTTGTAATAAGGCTTTTTTATTATCTCCTTTGGCTTTAATTTGTCAAGCTCCAGCCATTTTTTAAAAACTGTTTCAATGGAATAATCTAGGTTTCTTGATTTAGCCCAATCAGCCACGATAGTAATGGCTTGTTTAGCTTTTTTGGTTGAGCCAGCCAATTCTATCAGCTCTTTAGCCGGCCGTGTATAGCGAGAATAAATAATTTTCTTTTTTTTAGCGTCCTCTTTTATTTCTTCCAAAGATAATCCCTTGGTGGAGAAATAATGATTGACTACTTCTTGAATATCTGTTTCTTTTTTCTTAGCCATATTAAGATAATTTGTTTAACAATTGTTTATAGAAAGATTTTACTTTTTTCAGTTCTTCTTTTCCTTGAGCGGTAATCTGATAAACTCTTTTTCTTTCTTCAAAAGAGCTTTTTACCAAACCTTCTTCTTCTAGACGATAAAGTACACGGTAAGGAGTAATCGTCCCTGGTTTGAAACCAAACTCTTTTTCAATTAAGGAAAGAAGGCTCCAAGCATGATTGGGTTTCTTTTCCAAAAGAACTAAGATGTAAATCCAGAGATTTTCTTTGGTGTTTAGTTTTTTTAGTCTTTCAAAAGGAGTCATGTGGAAAATTGGCTTGACAAACTATTTTACGCCTGTAAAATAGGTTAAAGGTTTATTATTAAGATTATTATAATACAAAAAAAGAATTATGGCAAAGTCTAAGATAAGAATAGCCATTGCCGGAGTAGGCAATTGTGCTAGCTCCTTGGTCCAAGGTATTTATTATTACAAAGATGTTAAAGATGACGATGAGCTGGTTCCTGGCTTAATGCATAATGTAGTGGGGGATTACAAAATATCAGACATTGAAGTAGTGGCTGCTTTTGACATTGATAAAAGAAAAGTAGGTAAAGATCTTTCCCAGGCTATTTTCGCCAAGCCCAATTGTACGAAAACATTTTGTCACGATGTGCCAAAAACAGGAGTAATTGTTAAGATGGGACCGATTTTAGATGGAGTAGCTGACCATATGAAGAATTATCCAGAAGACCAAACATTTATGCCTGACAAGAAAAAGCCAGTAGATGTTGTGGCTGAATTAAAGAAAACAAAAGCAGACGTACTGATTAACTATATGCCTGTTGGTTCTCAGAAAGCTACCGAGTTTTATGCTCAAGCTTGTTTGGATACTGGCATTGGCTTTATTAACTGCATGCCTGTTTTTATCTGTTCTGATGAAAAATGGGAGAAAAAGTTTAGAGACAAAGGTTTGCCTTGTATTGGAGACGATATTAAATCTCAAGTAGGAGCAACAATTACGCACCGAGTTTTATCTCATCTTTTTGCTCAAAGAGGAGTGATTATTGATCGTTCTTATCAGCTTAATTTTGGAGGTAATACTGACTTTTTGAACATGCTTTCTCGAGAAAGATTAAAATCAAAAAAAGTTTCTAAAACAGAAGCAGTAGAATCTCAGCTCGCTAAGAGATTGAGTTACGATAATCTTCATATCGGCCCTTCTGATTGGGTGCCTTTTCTCAAAGATAATAAAATTTGCTTTATTAGAATTGAGGGAAGAAAATTTGGCAATGTTCCAGTGGAATTGGAGCTAAAGCTTTCAGTTGAAGATTCTCCCAATTCTGCTGGCTGTGTTATTGATGCTATTCGTTTATTAAAGATTGCTTTGGATAGAAAAATAGGTGGAGCTTTAATTTCTCCTTCTGCTTATTTTATGAAACACCCTATTAAGCAGTTTACTGATGAAAGAGCAATGGAAATGATAGAAGAGTTTATTGACAATAAAAGAGAAAGATAATAATATATTAAATAATATGGAACCAATAAAAAGATTTGTTTCAACAATTACTGAAGGCAATCTCTGGATATATATTTTATCCTTGGGTTTGGAAAGAGAAATCCAAGACAAAGAAGTTGCTTCTTTAATTTTTGAAAGGTTTGGTTTTCTTCCCAATGATTTGTTGGTAAAAAGAGTTTTGTTCAGGCTAAGAGCAGATGGATATATTAAAACAGAAAAGTTTAAAGGAGAAAAAGCTTTCAAAGCTACGGAGGCAGGAAAAAAAGAATTAGAAGGTATGAAAAAATATTCAGGAGAATTATTACAAAAGCTATAACATGCTAGACACTAAAAGATACTGGTTTAAATCATGGGAAGCAGTAATAGGTAAGATTTTTTCTTTGTTGCCGATTACTCCTAATGGCTACACTTGCTTATCAGGAGTTTTTGCTTTAATAGGAATGTATTGTTTGATAACTCAGAAACTGGCTTGGGCAATTGTTTTCTTTTTTATCGGCGGTTTTCTGGATTTTATTGACGGAGCAGTGGCTAGGAATAAAAATGCTTCTACCAAAGTTGGCGCTTATCTGGATACTATCTTTGACCGCTATGTTGAGGGAATGATTTTTTTTGGTTTGCTCTTTTTACCTTTGCCAACAATAGGGTTGCCAGCTTATGCTTGGATATTTTTAGCTATATTTGGTTCAATAGTTACAACTTATGCCAAAGCAGCAGCCAAAGAAAAAGAATTGGTCAATCAAGAATTAAAAGGCGGATTATTATCAAGAGGAGAGAGGTTAATTTTGATTTTCATTGCTTTAATTTTGGGATTAATTTATCCAGATTATATCTTCACCACTTATTTTATTATTCTAATTGCTGTTTTAAGCAATTTTACCGCCATACAAAGAATTTATTCGGCTATTAGCTTAAACAAACATGGACGCTAAGAGCATTAAAGCTATTTTATTTGACCTTGACGGCACTCTTTTTAAAACAGAAGCTTATCAATTAAAGGGCTGGAACGAAGTTTTAAAAAAAAGAGGAGTTGTAATTTCTCCTGATGACTATTTTAAATATGTCGGCAAAACAGGTTCTGAGGTAGAAAAACAGATAGTTCATAATTATGGATTAAAGATAACTCCAGGAGAATTGGTAAAAGAAAAAGAAGAATTGCTGTTAAAATGGTTTGGAGAAAGCAATTTGGAATTGATGCCTTATGCTCAAGAAGCAATAGAGTTCTTTTCCAGCCGTCCTGATTTTAAAATAGCTGTTTGCACCAGCGGTTCAAAAAAAGAAGTAATGAGCAAGCTGGGAAAGAATAATTTAAAAGACAAGTTTGATTTAATAATCACCAAAGATGATGTTCTGAGAGGAAAACCTGCTCCTGATGTTTACCTAGAAGCAATAAAAAGATTTAACCTTCAAGAAAATCAATGTCTGGCAGTAGAAGATACTGAGCCAGGATTGGAATCAGCCAAACAAGCCGGAGCATTTTGTTTTGTTATTCCTACTGAGTTTTCTATGAATCAGGATTTTTCCAAAGCAGATAAGATATTAATTTCTTTGAAAGATTTAATCTTTTTTTTTCAGTAACAATCTCTTGGTTTTTGTTAGCGCTGGGCAAAGAGCATAAATGAGATTTGATTTTTTCCCCCTTACTTTAGTTTTTTTATCTTTAATAGCTTGTTTTAATTCTTCTAATGTTTTTGCTTCGCTTTCCGTGTAAACATCGCCAATTGGTTTTGAGCAATGAGCATCGGTTCCGCCAATCATAGCTAAATTATGGTTTTGAGCAAAGTTATACGCCTTTTTATCAAAAAAAGAAAAAGGCAATCTACCATTTAATACTTCTAAACCGTCAATAAGGTCAAGATAAGTTTCCAGATTATCCTTAAATCCTTCTAAAAAATGAAAGGGGTGGGGGATAATAACTAGTCCTTCTTGTTTTTTTATCTCTTCCATCACCCAGCGCGGGTCTTTTTTTCGGCCGTTAATTTCTTGTTTAAGAAATAATCCTAGCACATCTCCTTTGCTGGTTTTAATTTCTTCTCCAAGAATAATAGGAAAATTTGCTTTTTTGGCTTCTTCCCAGGCTTTAGCATTATCATGATCAGTTATAGCAATTGCATCCAATTCTTTTCTTTTGGCTTCTTCAATCATTGCTTTAATTTTAGCAATGCTATCATAAGAATAATGGCTGTGGCAATGCAAATCTGCTTTCATGCTTTAACTATACCTTATTTATTGAACATTATCAAATAATCTGTTATGCTAAATGAATGAAAAAAAGAGTTTTCGTGGCCATAAATCTTCCCTTAAACATTAAAGAAAAGCTAGTAGAAAAGCAAAAAGAGATTGACCATTCTTTTTCCTTTTTTAATGGATTTTGTCCCGTAAAATGGACAAAAAAAGATAATCTTCATATTACTTTGCTTTTTCTGGGAAACATAGAAATGGAAGATGTTTTTTATACCCTTGAGAAAACAGAAGAAATAGCAGAAAAAATTAATCCCTTTGAAACTATAATGAATAAAATAGAGTATTTTCCATATAATAATCCTAGAATGATTTGGGTGAAAGGAGAAGAAAGAGAAGAACTTAAAAGAATCCAGAAACATTTAGATAAAGAATTATTTAATCGAAGGAGTAAAGAGTTTAGCCCTCATCTCACCTTAGGCAGAATCAGGCAATGGCAATTCAAAAAAATAGAAAAAGAAGAAATTCCTTGTCTAGGAGAAATCAATTTAAAATTCAGAGTTAATTCATTAGAAGTTATGGAGAGCGAACTTAAGAGAAACGGCTCTATTTATACTATTCTTAAATCTTTTCCCTTAAAAGCATGAACAAAATATATTTTATTGGTATTGGCGGTATTGGAGTTTCTGCTTTAGCCCGTTTTTATCTGGAAAAAGGCTGGGAAGTTTCTGGTTCTGATATTTGCCGTTCAAAAATTACTGATGATTTAGAAAAGCAGGGAATAAAAGTGGTTATTGGTCAAAAAGAAGATAATATCAGCAATAATTTTGATTTAATAGTTTTTAGCCCAGCAATTAAAGAGAGCAATCCAGAGTTAAAGAAAGCAAGAGAGATGAATTTAAAAACATTAAGTTATCCTCAGGCTTTGGGAGAAATAACTAAAGAGTATTTTACTATTGCTGTTTCTGGGACTCATGGCAAAAGTACTACTACTGCCATGCTTAGTTTAATTTTAATAAAAGCTGGCTTTGACCCAACTGTAATTATTGGCACTAAGCTTAAAGAATTCAATGATTCTAATTACCGAGGGGGAAAATCAAAGTATTTAATTATTGAAGCTTGCGAGCATGAAGCTTCTTTTCTCAACTATTGGCCTCAGATTATTGTTATTACCAATATTGAGGCTGACCATTTGGACTATTACGGAAACTTAGAAAACATTAAAAAATCTTTTAAAGAATTTGTTTCTCATTTAAAAGAAAATGGAGTTTTAATTAAAAGAAATGATGTGGAGATTGAGTTTCCACGGACAATAGAGTTTTCTTTGGAAGAAAAAGATGTTTTAAAAGATGTTTTAAAGGTGCCAGGAGAACATAATATTCTTAATGGTTTGGCTGCTTTTAAAACAGCTAGAGTTCTAGGAATTGATGATAATGTTTCTTTTTCTGCTTTGTCTCAATATCAAGGAGCTTGGCGAAGAATGGAAGAAACAAAATTGCCAGATTTTGTTTTAATTGATGATTATGCTCACCATCCCACTGAAATTAAAGCTACGCTTAAGGCAATAAGGGAAAAATATCCTCGTCAAAAGATTTATTGTGTTTTCCAGCCGCATCAATATCAAAGAACAAAACTTCTTTTCAATGATTTTGTTTTGGCTTTCAAAGAGGCAATAAGCCAGAAATTGGTTGATAAGTTGATGTTTATTGATGTTTATGATGTAAAAGGAAGAGAAGGAAGCGAAGAAGATAAAAAGTATAATTCAGAAATGTTGGCAAAAGCTGTTTCTGCTCAATACATTGAAGAAAAGTTATTAAAAAAAGAAATAGAGGGAGGAGAAGTAGTAATTATGATGGGGGCAGGGGATATTTACAATTTAAGCGAGGAGTTGAAAGGTAGATGTTGCATTATTTAAAAATTGGAGTATAATAAAAAACATGGAAGAAAACATAAAGAAGGGTTTACTTTTTAATAGATTAAGCTTTAACAGTCCCATTTTTGATGGGGCTTTATTTTTATGAAAGTAGCTATTCTTGGTCATTTTTTGACTGAAAAACAATTAAAAGAAAACTTCCCAGGAGGAAAATATCTTCCTGTTTGCTTGATTAAGTTTATTATTTCTCTTTTCCCAAAGAAGTTTAGACTAGTTTCTAATTTTGATATTTTAGGAAAAGCTCAAGGGTGCGTAGTGCTTGTTCTTTTGACCTCAAAACAAATGATGAACAGTCCAAAAGAGAAGGTGAGAAAAATAATTTTAGACTCTATCCTTTATTGTCAAAATGAACTTAAATGTAATCTCGTTATGCTGGGAGCTTTAACTGCCCCAATTACTTCAGCTGGTTTATGGCTTAGAGAGCAGCCGGAAGTAAAGTTAGCCATAACTACTGGCAATACTTATACTGCAGCCATTACTATTCAGGCAGCGGAAAAAGCCATGGAATTAGCTGGTCTTGATGAGAAAAATCTTAACCTGGCTGTTGTTGGTTCAGCAGGAGTGATTGGAGAAGCAGTTGTTAAACATTTTAATGAAAAAGGAGTTCATCTTATTTTAGTTGAAAGAAATATGGAGAAGTTTGAAAGATTAAAGCCAAGCCTTAAAGGCAATAATTACGAATTAACCGATGATATTAAAAACATAATTAAAGCTGATGTGGTTATTACTGCCACTTCTCATCCTGAGGCTTTGATTACTGGTGATATGCTGAAAAAGAATGCTATCGTGGTTGATGTAGCTGAACCTTCTGATGTTGTTGCCAATATTAATGAAGTTAGGCCTGATGTTATCTGTATTGATGGTGGAAGAGTAAGGTGGGACAAAGTAGGATTAGGCGCTGATTTAGGCTTGCCGAAAAATGTTGGGTTTGCCTGCATGACCGAAGGAATGCTTCAATCCTTAGAAGAAGATAAAAATGATTATATTGGTTCAGTTAAAATGGAGCACTTGCAAGAAACTATTCAATGGGCGGAAAAATGGGGATTTGGCTTAGCTGATTTTACTTCTTTTAATAAACCAATAGATTTAGAAAAGTTTAAAAGAATAAAAACAGAAGAATTATGAAAATACTTATCATTGAAGATGAAAAAATATTATCAGAGATGTATAGACTTAAGTTTGCCAAAGATGGTTATCAAGTTCTTAATGCTTTAGATGTAAAGGAAGGATTGGACTTGGCAAAATCAGAAAAACCTGATTTAATAATACTAGATATCCTTTTGCCCAAAGAAAATGGTATTAAGTTTTTGGAGGAAAGGCAGAGTTTAAAAGAAATAGTTGATATCCCGGTAATTGTTCTTTCAAACTTTGACGACCCTGAAACTAAAAACAAAGCTTTCTCTTTAGGAGCAGTTGATTATTTAATTAAATCAAATTATAATCCTCAGGATATCTTAGACAAGATTAATTCATATTTAAAATAATGTTTGAAGCTCCACTCTCAATTTATCTTTTACTGCCGAGCAGCGTTTTTATCTTGATAATTTCTTTTTTCCTGTTTTTTGGCAATAGAAACAAAAAGAGCTTTTTATTCTTTTTAGCAGGCGTTTTTCAGTTCTTTTGGACTTTTGGCACTTACATTTTTTGGAAGTATTCTTCTTTAGGTTATAGTGTTTCTCCTTTCTACGGCAAACTTTTTTCCTTGGCTGTTTTTCTAATACCAGTTTTCCTTTATCATTTTTCAGTTGAGTTTTGCAAGGTTCAAAGCCAGAAAGTTCATCTTTTTGTTGCTTATTTAGTTTCTTTTGTTTTTGTAACCATTGTTGATGCGCAAAAAATAATTGACGGTCTTTTCTTTTATAAGTGGGGAAAGTTTAGCGAAGCTAGTTTTGTTTTTCATCTTTATTGCGGTTTTGTTTTTCTTCTTCTGCTTATTACTTCTTATAATTTTTTCAAAGCTCTGGTTTCTAAAGAAGTCGATCCGGAGATAAAGAAAGATAAGATAGTTCTTTTTCTTTTGGGCTTTGCTATCTTTGGTTTGGTTTTTATTGAGTTTTTGCCAGTCCAGGGAATAAATATTTATCCTTTGTTTTATTTAACTATTCCTGTTTACGCTTTAATCATTGCCTATATTTTAATCGAAAGAAATCCTTTTGCTTTGATTGTTACTACTGATGTTCTGGTAGCAGTAATTATTACTCTTTTGGCTTCTTTTCTTGTTTTTCCTGATATTCAAATAGGCACACCAGAACGTTCTTTGATTTTCATTCTTATCTCAGTTGCTTGCTTTTTGCTTTTGAAGTATACTTACGAACTAAAAGATAAGAATAAATTATTTGAAGAAGAATTAGCAGGGAGAACTAAAGAGTTGAAAGAAAGAGCCCTGGAATTAAGTACGGCTAAACAGCAGTTAGAAATCAGCAATCGTATTTTGGAAGAAAAAATTAAAGAAAGAACCAAAGAATTGGAAAAAGCTAATCAAGGTCTGGAAAAACAGGTGGCAGAAAGAACCAAAGAACTGCAAAGAAAAGCTAATGAATTGGAAGAGAAAATTAGAGAACTGCAAGAGTTTAGCAATATCTTTGTTGATAGAGAAAACAAAATGGTTGAGCTGAAGGAAAGAATAAAAGAGCTAGAAGAAAAATTAAAAGAGAAGAATAATGGAAAGAATATTAACTAAGGAAACAAACAAAAAGGTTGGAGAAAAGATAAAATTAGCTGGCTGGGTTCAATCAATTAGGTCTCATGGCAAGATAATTTTTTTTGATTTAAGGGATTGTTCAGGAGTAGCTCAGATTGTTTTTACTTCTCAAGACAACCCTACTCTTTATAGTCAAGCTAAAGAAGTTAAGCCAGAATGGGTGGTAGAAATTGAAGGGGAAGTAAGAGAAAGGCCAGAACAAATGCGTAACGAAGAAATTGAAACTGGTAATATTGAAATTAAGGCATTGTCTTTAAAGATTTTTTCCAAAGCCAAAACTCTTCCTTTTCCTATTGACACTGAAGGCTATGAAATTGGAGAAAATCATCGTTTGGAATACAGATACCTTGATTTAAGAAGGCAAAGACTGAAAAGAAATCTAGAAATGAGGCATAAAATCATCAAGTTTGCCAGAGATTTTCTTTGTCAGGAAGGTTTCATTGAAATTGAAACTCCGTTATTAACCAAATCTACTCCTGAGGGGGCAAGAGATTTTGTTGTTCCTTCAAGAAATTATCCAGGCAATTTTTATGCTTTGCCTCAAAGTCCGCAACAATACAAACAACTTTTAATGGTGGCGGGAATAGAAAAGTATTTTCAAGTTGCTAGATGTTGTAGAGATGAAGACCCAAGAGGGGACAGACAGCCAGAGTTTACCCAGCTGGATTTGGAAGTATCTTTTTGGGATGAAAAAGAAATTATGGGTTTAGCAGAAAGACTTTATACTAATTTAATAAAAGAACTATTCCCTGAAAAAAAGATAATGGCTGTTCCTTTTCCTGTTATTACTTATCAAGAAGCCATGGAAAAATACAAAACAGATAGACCGGATATTAGAAATAAAGCTGATGAATTAGCTTTTTGCTTTGTAGTTAATTTTCCTATGTTTGAATACAAAGAAGGAGATAAAAGGTGGGGAGCAATGCATAATCCTTTTACTAGACCAAAAACCGAAGATATTGAAAAAATTAAAAATGATAAAAAGAACGTTACTGCTTATCAATATGATTTGGTTTTAAATGGAGAAGAAATAGGGGGTGGAGCTTTAAGGTCTTACCAGCCAGAAATACTGGAAGCTGTTTTTGAATCTTTGGGCTATGGAAAAGATGAAATTAGAGAGCAATTTGGCCATTTGCTTCAAGCTTTTGAATATGGAGTTCCTCCTCATGGCGGAATGGCTTTTGGCGTAGACAGGTTATTAGCTGTTTTAATGAATGAACCGAGTATTCGAGAAGTTATTGCTTTTCCTAAAACCGGAGATAATAAAGATTTGATGATGAATTCTCCGGCGAGCATTACCGAGGAACAGCTTAAAGAATTGCATTTAAAGATTGAAAAAGATGAAAAAGAATGATTGGATTTTTTCAATTTTTCTTTTGATTTTTCTTTCTGTTTCTTTAATTTTTGGCTGCAAGGAAAATGTTTTGGGTCAAAGCTCGTTTTCTTTTGCTTCTCTTGAAGAAAACTCTCTTTTCCGCCCTTTGAAAAAAGAAGGAGCTAAGGAGTTGGAATTAAAATCTCATAGCTATCTGTCGGTTCTTATTGACCATGGCAGGGAAAAAGTTTTTCTAGAAAAGAATTCAGACGAAAAAGTTTATATTGCTTCTTTAACTAAAATGATGACCGCGGTTGTTGTTTTGGAAAATTACAGTCTAGATGATTGGATAACAATTTCTAAAAAAGCTATTGATACTTTTGGCATTGCTGGAGAGTTTAAAGAAGGAGAAGTTTTTTCTGTTAAAGACCTTCTTTATATTTTATTAGTTGAATCCAGCAACGATGCGGCCGAAGCTTTAGCTGAGAAAATGGGAAGAGAAAAGTTTGTTTCTTTAATGAATCAAAAAGCTCACGAACTGAAAATGGAAAATACTATTTTTTTTAATCCTTCGGGACTTGATTTTGACCCCATTGAGGGAAATCAATCTACAGCGCAAGATTTAAAAAAGCTAATGGTGTATATTGTTAATAATCATCCTTTGATTCCAGAGACATTGTCTATCTATGAAATGGAAATGTATTATCAAGGACGGTTGCACCATAAAATGCGCAGCACCAATGTTTTGTTAAACGAAGACTCTCTTTATCTTTGGGGGAAAACCGGCTATACAGAAAAAGCCATGGACTGTATTGCTTTGGTTATGCGCCGTCCCTTTTCAAACGACCCAAATAGTTATATTATTAATATAATCACTGGGGCGCCTAATCGCTTTCAAGAAGCAAGAACGATGGAGCAGTGGCTTAAAGAATCATTTTACTGGTAATTTTTATGCTTTCCATATTTACTTTTAATGCCATTAAAATACTGAGTTTGGCTTTTTTTTCTTCGCTTATTTCAATTTTTATTGCCAAGTTTTTGATTAGTTTTTTGTATAAGATAAAGTTTTGGAAAAAAACAGCTAGAGAAAAAGCCATTGACGGCAAGGAAGCTAGTGTTTTGCTCGGTCTTAACAAAGAAAGGGAAGTTACTGTTCCTCGAGGAGGAGGGATTATTATCTGGGCAAGCATGCTTATTATTTTGCTTTTAATTTTTATCCTTAATTCTTTTTTTGATGTTTGGTGGCTAAAAAAGCTTAATTTTCTTTCCCGAGAGCAAACATGGATTCCTCTTTTTTCTTTGATTTCAGCTTCCATTATTGGCTTAATTGATGATATTTTTGTAGTTCAGGGCAAAGGAAAATACATTGGCGGTGGTTTGAAGTTTAAAACTAGATTTATTTTGGTTTGTTTGATTGGTCTTATCGGAGGAGCTTGGTTTTATTTTAAACTTGGCTGGAGCTCTATTCATCTTCCCTTGCTTTTCAATTTTCCTTCAGGAATAGATATTAATTTAGGCTGGGGCTATATTCTTCTTTTTATCATTGTCTGTTTAGCTTCTTGGGCAAGCGGAGTAGTTGACGGATTAGATGGTTTGGCTGGTGGAGTTTTTGGTGCTATTTTTGGCGCTTTTGCTGTCATTGCTTTTTCTCAGGGCCAAATTGAATTAGCCAGTTTCTGCGCTGTTATCTTGGGCGCTTTATTTAGTTTTTTATGGTTTAATATCCCTCCAGCTAAGTTTTATATGGGAGAAACAGGCATTCTTGGCCTTTCTATTGCCATGGCCACCATTGCTTTTATTACTGATTCAGTGGCTGTGTTGCCTATTATTGCCGGTATTCTAGTAGTGGAAACCGGTTCAGTAATTCTTCAACTTTTATCTAAAAAGTTCAGAGGCAAAAAAATATGGCTTTCTACTCCCTTTCATCAGCATCTTGAAGCTAGCGGCTGGAAAAGCTATCAAATTACAATGCGTTTTTGGATAATTAGTGTTGTTTTAGCTATTTTAGGAGTTTCAATTCAACTTTTAACATGACTTTAAGTCTTTTAAGAAAAAAATATCCAGTTTTTAGCTACGAAAGTTATTCTTTTAAGCAAACTAAAAGCGGACTTTTAATTTCTTTTGTTTTTAAGACTAATGATATTGTTTTTCGTCCCAAGATTTTGATAAAAAAAGCCAAATCTAAGAAAGGAATAGACAATCTTGTTTTTAATTTAGGGCTGATTGAAATGTTCAGCTATTGGAAAGCATTTTGCTCGCCAAAGATTATGATTAAATGCGGTCGGCTTGATGCTTTTCAAAAAAAATGGTGGCAAGAACTTTTAATTAAAGGAATGGGGCAATTCTTTTATGAGAATAAAATAGATTTTACCAAAAAGGGATTTGTAGAGATTGAATCAATAAAAAAAGGAGAAATTGGCAAGGCTAAAAATTTTATTAAAGGCAGACAAGTGCTGATTCCGCTGGGAGGAGGAAAAGACTCTGCCGTGGTTTTGGATTTATTCTTTCAAGAGAAGAAAACAGCTTGTTTCTCTTTAAATCCTACCAAACGCATTAGACAGATGGCAAAGATAGGAAATTGTCAAGAGTTTATTGTCGTGGAAAGAGAGATAGACAAAAAACTTCTCCAACTGAACAGAAAAGGATTTCTTAATGGCCATACTCCTTTTGTCGCTTACTTGTCTTCTCTTTCTGTATTGTTGGCTGTTTTGTTTAATAAAAAATATGTGGTTTTTGGCAATGAAGACAGCGCTAATGAAGGTAATGTTAATTATCTGGGCAGGGAAATTAATCATCAGTATTCTAAGACAATTGATTTTGAAAAAAGATTCAGAGATTATTCAAAAAAATACCTTGCCAAAGATGTAGAGGTTTTCAGCATTTTAAGACCTTTTTACGAATTGCAAATAGGAAAGATTTTTTCTTCTTTGAAGCAGTATTTTCCTGTTTTTTTAAGCTGCAATGAAGCGAGTAAGACTTGTTCTGGTACTAAGAAGAAAACTGAAGACTGGTGCGGCCGCTGCCCAAAATGTTTATTTGTTTTTATGATTCTTTATCCTTTTGTTGAAGAAAAAGAATTGATAAAGATATTTCACTCTAATTTATTAGAGAAAAAGGAATTGCTGCCATTATTGAAAGAATTAATAGGCGAGAAAAAGGTGAAGCCTTTTGAGTGCGTGGGAACTAGAAAAGAATCATTGATTGCTTTGTATATGGGTTGGAAGAAAAACCAAGGGAAACAGCCTTTTCTTTTAAATTATTTTGAAAAGAACGTCTTAAAGAATAATTCTCTTGATTGGAAAAAAGAAGAGAAAAATATTATGACTCATTGGAATAAAAACAATTTTGTCCCTAAAGAGTTTTTATGAAAATAGAAGAATTAAAAAACAAGAAAGTTTTGATTCTTGGTTTTGGACTAGAGGGAAAGGATACCTTTCTTTTCTTAAAGAAGAAGTTTCCTCAAAAAGATATTTATATTGCCGATGCCAAAGAATTAAAGGATTTTGATTTAAAAACAAGAAAATTGTTGAAAAAAGCCAATTTAATTTTAGGTAAGAATTATTTATCTCAGATAAAAGGATTTGATGTGATTATTAAAACTCCAGGTATTCCTTTGGAAAAAATAAAAAAGCAGGTTGGACAAGCAATAATCACCAGCCAGACCGAATTGTTTTTAAGCAATTGCCCGAGTTTAGTGATAGGCATTACTGGAACAAAAGGCAAAAGTACTACAGCAGCCTTGCTTTATCATGTTTTAAAAAATAATGGCTTTGATGTTTATTTAGTTGGCAATATTGAAACGCCTGCTCTTTCTTATTTGGAAAAAGCTAAAAAAGAGACGATATTTGTTTATGAAATGTCTTGCCACCAATTGGATAATTTAAAATTAAGTCCCCCCATTGCTGTGTTTTTAAACATTTATCCTGAGCATTTGGATTATTACAAAACATTTAAGAGATATTTTTCAGCTAAAGCCAATATCGCTTTGCACCAGAAAAGGGGCGACTATTTTGTTTTTAATTCAAAGTTTGCTTTATTAAGAAGTTTGGCCAAAAAAGTAAAATCAAAACCAGTTCCGATTAAAAAGGATAAAATTAATTTAAACATTACTCATCAAGATAATTTAAATGCTGTTTTAACCGTTGGCGAGATATTAAAAGTAAACCAAGAAGACATTTTAAAAGCAATGAAAACATTTAAAAAACTGCCTCACCGTTTGGAATATGTCGGAGAGTTTCAGGGCATTAAGTTTTACGATGATTCTATTTCCACTATTCCCGAATCAACAATTTTTGCTTTGGAAGAGTTGGGAAGTGATGTGCAAACATTAATTGTTGGAGGAATGGATAGGGGAATAAGCTTCAATAAATTAGGCAAGAAAATAACAGAAAGCAAAATTAAGACCTTAATTCTTTTTCCTGATTCTGGGAAAAAGATATTAAAAGGAGTGAAAAGAAAAATTAAGAGTTATTTTGTTTCTTCAATGGAAGAAGCAGTTAATTTAAGTTTTCAGAATACTGAAAAAGGGAAAATATGTCTTTTGTCTCTAGCTTCTCCGAGCTATAATTTATTCAAGAACTTTAAAGAAAGAGGAGATTTGTTTAAAAAATACGTATATGAAAAAAAACAAGCCAGACACTAGGCTGGTAATAATCATTTCTTTACTAATTTTTACAGGCATTATTGCTTTGGCTACTACTTCTGTGCCCTGGTCTTTAGTAAACGGCAAAGACCCGTGGTATTTTCTCGTTCACCAGATATTATTAGGTATATTGCCTGGTATTATTTTGGCTTTTATTGTTTACCGAATTCCTCTTAGTTTTATTAAGAAGATAAGCCCTTTTCTTTTTATTATTGCCTACGTTCTTATGTTTTTAGTTTTGGTTCCTCCAATTGGCAAAAGCGAGCTTGGAGCTAGTCGTTGGCTGCAAATAGGACCAGTAAGTTTTCAACCTTCTGAGTTTTTAAAACTAGCCACTATTATTTATTTATCTGCTTTATTAAGTTCGCCAAAGAAAAAAAATGTTTTTTTTACTTTTCTTGTTTTTATTGGATTGATTTTTGCCGCTTTGATTGTTCAGTCTAATTTAAGCACCTTGATTATTATTTCTGCCATTTCTTTTATTATTTTTTTCTGTGCTAATACGCCATTAAGATATAATCTTACTTTTGTTGCCTTAGGAATAGTTGGTTTTGCTGTTCTTGCTTTGGCTAGTCCTTACCGCCGAGGAAGGCTAATGGTTTTTTTCCATCCGGAAACAGACCCTTTAGGTATTGGTTATCAAGTTCGGCAAGCCTTAATTTCTATTGGCTCGGGAGGACTTTTTGGCTCTGGCTTGGGTTTAAGCGCTCAAAAATATGGTTTTGTTCCTCAATCTATCTCTGATTCCATTTTTGCTGTTTTTGCTGAAGAAACAGGATTTATGGGCGGAATTGCTTTAATCGCTCTTTTCATCGCCCTTGTTTTTGTCTGTTTTTCTTTGGCTAAAAAAGAAAATGACCCATTCTTAAAATTATTAATTATTGGTATTGGTTCTTGGTTTTCTATTCAGGCTTTTGTTAATATCGGAGCGATGACCAATCTTTTGCCCTTAAGCGGAACGCCATTGCCTTTTATTAGCTACGGCGGGACTCATTTAATTTTTGAGTTAATGGCTTGCGGTTTGCTTTTTAAAATATCTTCTCGTCAGCCCTCTTGTTAAAAAGGCCAAAAAATACTATATTGAACTTATGAAAATACTATTTACAGGTGGCGGGACAGGGGGGCATGTTTTTCCTATTATTGCTGTAGCCAGAGAAATTAGAAAAAAGACTGCTTTTGATATGGATTTGCTCTATGTCGGCCCGAAAGATAATTATTCTCAAGAATCTTTGGTTAAAGAAAAAATCAAAACACACTTTATTCTTTCCGGAAAATTAAGAAGATATTTTTCCATACCAGACTTTTTCTTAAACATTTTTGATGTTTTAATTAAAATTCCGGTAGGTATTATTCAGGCCCTGTCTTTAATTTTTTTTCTTTCTCCTGACCTTATTTTTAGTAAAGGAGGCTATGGTTCAATTCCAACGGTAATCGCTGGCTGGATATTAGGCGTGCCAATTTTTCTTCACGAATCAGATGTTGCTCCTGGTTTAGCTAACAAGATTTTAAGCAAGTTTAGTTCAGAGATTTTTGTTTCTTTTCCAATAAAAGAAACAGAATATTTTCCTTTGAATAAAATGATTCAAGTGGGCAACCCCATTAGAAAAGAATTGCTGGACGGTAGTCCGGAGAAAGCCAAAGAAATATTTAAACTAGAAGGGGAGAAGCCAGTGATTTTGGTTTTAGGAGGTTCTCAGGGAAGCGAAAGGATAAATGATTTAATTACAGAGATTCTGCCAGAGCTTTTAGCTAATTTTGAAATAATTCATCAAACCGGAGTAAAAAATTTATTTAAAGTTCAAGCCGAAGTTTCTGCTTTTGTTCCTGATGCAGTAAAAGACAATTATCATTCTTTTGCTTTTCTCCAAGAAGAAGAATTGAAGCATGCTTACAGCGTTGCTGCTTGTGTTGTCTCCAGAGCTGGTTCAGGAACAATTTTTGAATTAGCTGCTTTGAAAAAACCAAGTATCCTTATTCCTTTGCCTGAATCAGCTCAGAATCACCAAGCGAAAAATGCTTATGCTTTTGCCAAATATAACGCTTGTATTGTTTTAGAAGAAGGAAACCTTTCTCCTCATTTTTTTTTAGAAAAACTTAACAATCTTTTTTTGTCTGACAATTTAGAAAAAATGAAAGCCGGGGCAGAAAAGTTTGCCTGCCCCAATGCTGCTGACATTATTGCTAGATATTTATTAGATTTTTTAGAATAATATGGCAACTATAAGAACAAGATTTGCTCCTTCGCCCACCGGGCCGATGCATATTGGCGGAGTAAGAACAGCTCTTTTTAACTATTTGTTTGCCAAAAAAAATAAAGGAGCTTTTGTTTTAAGAATTGAAGATACTGATAAAGAAAGGTCAAAGCCAGAATGGGAAGCGCAAATACTAGAGAGTTTGGAATGGTTTGGTTTAAAATGGGACGAAGGACCGATAATTTCTGACCAGCAGAAAATAGATTTTGGCAATCATTCAATAAATTATGTTGGCGATTATGCTCCTTATCGCCAAAGTGAAAGAGCAGAAATCTACAAAAAATATCTGCAAGAATTACTTGATAAAGGTCAAGCATATTTTTGTTTTTGTAGTAAAGAAGAAATTGAAGCGCAAAAGCAATATATGATGTCAATTGGCGAACCGCCTGTTTATCAAGGAAAATGCAGAGACTTGCCCAAAGAAAAAGTTGAAGAATACTTAAGCCAAGGGAAAAAATCTGTTATTAGGTTTAGAACCCCCGAAAGATTAAAAATATCTTTTAATGATTTAATTAGAGGAAAAATTGAGTTTGATTCTTCTGTTTTGGGAGATTTTGTTATTGCCAAAGACTTAGGCAATCCTTTGTACAATTTTGCTTGCGCTGTTGATGACGGAGAAATGAAAATATCGCACGTCATTAGAGGAGAAGACCATGTCTCCAACACGCCAAAGCAGGTTCTTTTGATTAGAGCTTTGGGATTGGAAGAGCCTGAATATGCTCATTTACCATTAATTCTTAGTTCTGAAAAAAGAAAATTATCAAAAAGAGAAGGTAATACTTCAGTAACCGAATACATTGAACAAGGATATTTGCCTGAAGCTTTGCTCAATTTTATTGTTCTCCTGGGCTGGAATCCAGGGACAGATAAAGAAATATTTTCTCTGCCAGAATTAATAAATGAGTTTTCTTTAAGCAAAATACAAAAATCAGGAGCTGTTTTTAATCCAGAAAAATTAGACTGGCTTAATGGTATTTATTTAAGAAAAAAAAATGTGAACGAATTGACCTTGCTTTGTCTTCCTTATCTTGAAAAAACCGGCCTTATTGAAAAAATATCTTTGGATTGGTACAGGATAAAAGAAACAGGCGAAGAGGTTTCTTTGCCGTGGCTGGAAAAAGTAATTTCTCTTTATCAGGAAAGGCTTAAAAAATTGAGCGAAATTGTTGAGCTTGTTGATTTTTTCTTCAAAAAAGACTTGGATTATCCTAAAGAACTTTTGTGTTGGAAAAATATGAGCGACAAAGAAGTGGTTGAATCGCTTAATACTTGTTTGCAAGTTGTTTCTGCAATTGATGATTTTAAGGCAAGCAATTTGCAAGAAGTTTTATTTAAAGAAGCAGAAAAAATAGGAAACAGAGGTAATCTTCTCTGGCCATTAAGAGTTAGCTTAACTGGCAAAAAAAGTTCAGCTGGACCAATGGAAATAGCTGAAGTTTTAGGAAAAGAAAAAACGATGGAAAGAATAAAAAAAGCAATTAAAAAAAATGAATAAATGTCTAGTTATTATTTTAATCTTTGCCTTTATTGCTTTACCTTGCTTTGCTAGTTTTACTAAAGAAAAAATGATTTCTTTAAAAGAATGGTTTTTAAGCGGAGGGATAAAAGAAGAGTTTAAAAAAGAAGTTCTTGATTTGAAAACAGAATTTCCTTTATTGATTCAGGAAGCTTGGGAGGGAATTAAGGGCTTTTCAGAGAAAGAAAATTAGTGTATATTGGTCTTATGGAAATAAAGAAAATTGCCCAATTGGCTTACTTGATTGTAAATGAAGAAGACTTTGAGAAAGACCTTTCTACTATTTTAAGCTATGTAAATAAGCTTCAAGAATTAGACACTTCTCAAGTTGAGGAAACAACCTATCTTTTTTCCTTGCAGAATAATTTAAGGGAAGATATTGAAGAAAGAAAAGAAACAAAAGATATTGTTGATTTAATGCCTAAGACGCAAAATAATTATTTAGAAGTTAAAAAGGTTTTTTTTGAAGAAGAAAATGAGTGATTTAACTAAACTTACAATTAAAGAGCTACGTCAAGGGCTTAAAAACAAAGTTTTTTCTTCCCAAGAACTTACTAAAGAGTTTTTGAGTGTAATTGAAGAAAAAGACAAAGAGATTAAAGCTTTTTTGACTATAACTCCAGACCAAGCTTTAAAACAAGCGACAGAAGCTGATGAAAGAATCAGCCGAGGAGAAGACAGTCCGCTTTTAGGTATTCCTTGCGCTATTAAGGATAATATTATGGTAAAAGATATGAAGTGCACGGCTGGGTCTAAGTTTTTGGAAAACTATACAGCTCCTTATGATGCAACAGTAATAAAAAAACTTAAAGAAAAAGGGGCGATTATTTTAGGAAAAACCAATTTAGATGAATTTGCCATGGGTTCTTCTTGTGAAAACTCTGCTTTTTATCCTACGAAAAATCCTTGCGATTTAACCAGGGTCCCAGGTGGTTCTTCAGGCGGTTCTGCAGCAAGCGTGGCTGCTGAAATGTGCGCTTTTGCTCTTGGTTCTGATACCGGCGGTTCTATTAGACAGCCAGCTAGTTTTTGCGGAATTGTCGGGTTAAAACCTACCTATGGCTCTGTCTCTAGATATGGTTTAATTGCTTTTGCTTCTTCCCTAGACCAAATTGGACCAATGGCTAAAAATGTAAATGATGCTTTAATTGTTTTTGAAGCGTTAAAAGGATTTGATAAAATGGACGCAACTAGCGTTGACTTGGAAGATGCTGAAGATTTAAAAAAAATTAGAATAGGCGTGCCTAAAGAATATTTTGGCCAAGGACTTGATCAAAAAATTGAAAAAGCGGTTTGGGAAGCAATTGATTTTTACAAAAAGCAAGGAGCAGAAATAAAAGAAATAAGCTTGCCTCATACTGATTATGCTTTGGCTTGTTATTATATTATTTCTCCAGCCGAAGCTAGCGCTAATTTAGCTAGGTTTGACGGAATAAAATATGGCAAGGTGGCAGAAGGAAAGAATTTGGCTGATTATTATTTTCAAAACAGAACAAAAGGCTTTGGTCCAGAGGTTAAAAGAAGAATTATCCTCGGCACTTATACTTTATCAGCTGGCTATTACGATGCTTATTACAAAAAAGCTTTAAGGGTAAGAACTTTAATAAAAAATGATTTTGAAAAGGCCTTTGAAAAAGTTGATGTTATTTTAGGCCCAACATCTCCTTGCTTGCCTTTTAAAATAGGGGAAAAGATAAACGACCCCTTAACCATGTATTTAGGAGATGTTTACACTGTTTCAGTTAATCTGGCCGGTTTACCAGCTATTTCTTTGCCTTGCGGAGAAGACAGTGGCTTGCCTATAGGCATGCAATTAATTGCCCCGGCCTTTAAAGAAAATAGTTTGTTTGCCATAGCTAAATTATTTGAACAAAATTATGATAATAAATGAAATTAATACTTTATTAGAGTCTGTTGAGTTTACGGAATTTCTTGTTCCCTTGAAAGCCGTTTTCCTTTTTCTTTCTTTGTTTATGATTTGTTTTGGCGTTTATTATCTTATCAAACAAGAAGACTTGTTTAAAGAATACAAAAGAAAAATTAATAATTTTTTAAGCTCACAGCATTTTGATGTCCATGTTGATTTGGCTACTCAATGGAAGGAAATAAAAGGGCTTTTATCCAAGGAGGACCAAATGACCTATCGGCTGATTGTTAGAAAACTTTCTAATTTATTCTTTGACATTTTGGAAAAATCTAATTTAAGCGATAAAAAACTTGAAGAATTAGATGAAGCTAAAATCCCTAGCTTAAGAGAAATTAAAGAAATAATAGCAATAGATGAAAAATTAAGAGGAAGCGAAGAAGTAAAAATTGATATTCCGCGAGTTAAAGAATTAGCTAATGCTTTTGAAAGAACTTTAGTTTATTTAAAAATTATTTAATTTAAGCTATTGATTTTATTTATTTTTCTGTTAAAATGCTTTTTAGCGGTTTAGAGGAGTAGTACCTCGCCAGTCTCATAAGCTGGAGACCCTGGTGCAATTCCAGGAACCGCAACATATATGTTTGAGCTTATGGCTATTCGCCTGAGTAGCTCAGTGGCAGAGCACTCGTTTCATAAGCGAGAGTGCGTGAGTTCAATCCTCACCTCAGGCAC
>CAZPGI010000005.1:0-28622 GCA_964586365.1 uncultured Candidatus Saccharibacteria bacterium | reverse complement strand
ACAGCAAAAGCTGCTTTCCATCCAAGCGTTGATTTTGCTCCATTGTATGGATACATAGTTAACAATCAATCAGGAGGAGACCTTACCCTTACTGTTAATTACAAAGAAACTCCTACTGACCTTGAAAAACAGTTTGCGAGAGATTTTGCAACCACTGGTGGAATAAAAAGCACTGGTTGGTATTCAATAGGTGTTGCTTCTCCGGAAAAGGCATTAACTCAAGGCAGTACTTCATCCATCAATGTTGACACTTCTGATTTGATTTATCGCCAGCAAGGGTCAGCAATCACTCAGATAATGGATTATACTGCTAATGCTAATAATTCTAGCGTGGTCTTTGCTTCAACTCCTATTAACAGGATAGCGACAGGGGATTATGAAAATCAAATTAATCCTAGAGAAACCAGAGGATACGTTGTCTTTGTCTCCAAAGAAGGAAGCGCAATAAGCGGTAACCAAAGATAAATATATAAGAAAGAGAAATATGAGAAAACTTACTATATTTGTATTTAGTCTAGCTGTTGTTTCTTTTTTACCTTTCTTAGTTGCCGCTCAAACAGCTCCGGGTTTACCTGCTTCATTTTACGGCACAGTTACTTTTAATGGCGTCCCCTTGCCGAGTGGAACAACCATTAAAGCATATTATGGAGCCAGCACCTTAACCTCGGGTCAGATTACGACTACTGCAGCTGGTATATATGGAGCAGTAGACCCTGATAATTATAATGGCTGGACAGATATTCCCTTGACTGTTAATGAGGGAACAGGAACTATTTATTTCAAAATTCTGGTGTCAGGCTATAATAATGAAAAAGAGATAGTTGCCAATGAAACAAGCACTTATAGCGCGATTACAAGGCGCCTTGATTTAACCTTTGCCGTGCCAGCTAAACCTGCAGCCACTCCGGCTGGCGGAGAATATCATAGTTCTCAGTCGGTTAGTTTGTCAGCTACTGGCTCACCCTCAATTTATTACACCCTTGACGGAAGCGCGCCTGACAACACAAAAAACCTTTATTCAGCAGCGATAGCCATTGATTCCTCTAAAACCCTTAAAGCTATTGCCTATAATACTGCTGGCAACGAGAGTCAAGTCTTAAGCGAAACCTATACCCTTACTTGTAATCCAGATAATTTAGCGCATGCTAGTACTTGGGGCGCTTATCCTGGTTGCGCTATTACTGCCTGCGTCTCGGGTTATACTTTGTCTAGCGGTCAATGCGTTGCTAGCGCTTGTAGCCCTAGCAGCGTGGCCAATGGAACTGTGTCAGCTTTCCCGGAGTGCCAGATTATTTGTAATAGTGGATATTATAGAAGCGGCACTTCTTGTGTTGCTTCTGGCGGAGGCGGCGGAGGCGGCGGAGGCGGAACTTTTCAAGGAGACCATACTGCTCCTTCAATTATGGATGTTACAATCACCAAGACTAGTACTAGCGCCACTATTAGCTGGAAAACAACTGAGTCGTCGTGGACTTGGTTTGTTTGGGGGACTACTGCCAGTTACGGTCAAGAAAAAAAGACTGAGGCCTATGCTTTAACTCATTCGGTTACTTTGTCTGATCTTAACCCAAGCACTACTTATTATTTTCAAATTAAAACAAAGGATGCGGCAGGAAACACTCTCTATGGTTCAGCGCTAAGTTTTACTACTTCAGTTGCTGGAAGCAATACATCAATAACAGAAACGCCTTCTCAATCATCAGGCGGGCAGTCAAACACGAATTCTTTTACTTTGAATAAACCCTTAAGCCAGATGAGCAGAGATGAGTTGCTAAACACTCTTTTAATGCTTGTTTTACAGCTTTTACTTCAAGGAAAACTTCAACTGTAAAGAATAAAGAACAAAGCGCCGCTTCGGGGCGGCGCTTTTGATTTGCCTTTTTTTAATTCTGTGATAAAATGAAAAAGTAAAAATGAGAAAGAGAGCATATTTCTTAATAATTTTTTTTTGCTTTTTACCTTTGTTTTGGGCTGATGCTGATACAGTCGGCCAAAAGGTAGATTTTACCGTTGACCCTAGTTATTCTCAATCAGACCAAACCAAAGTTTCAGCAACCTTAAGAAAGGTTTCTTATCGCCTCTATTTCTATTTTGATGACAATTGGTGGAACAGCTTAACTCAAGAAGAAGCTAAAAACATGGAAGACATAATGATTAGTCTGTCTAATGAGTTTGAATCAGTAATTTATCCTAAGGCAACTGTTTTGTATGGAACAGAATGGAATCCAGGCATTGATAAAGACAGCAAGATTACTCTTCTTTTTTATCCAATGAAAGAAGAGATGAGAGGATATTTTCGGAACATTGATGAGTATGAAAAGATTGTTGCTCCTTTGTCTAATCAAAGAGAAATACTCTATTTAAACTCTGATAATATCTACAATCCTTTTCTTAATGAGTTTTTGGCTCATGAGTTCTCTCATTTGATAATGTTTAATCAAAAAGAGAGAAAGTATGGGAAGAGCGAAGATGTTTGGCTTAATGAAGCTAGGGCTGAGTATTTAATTACTTACCTAGGATACAATCAAAGAGAGAACAGCTATTTGGATACAAGGATAAAAGAGTTCTTAGACAAGCCAAGCGATTCTTTGACTCAATGGGACAATGATGTTTATGATTACGGAGTTGCCAACATGTTTATTCATTACTTGGTTGACCAGTATGGAGTAGAGGTTTTGACTGAATCAATTAAGACGAATAAAGCAGGGGTGGAAAGTATTGATTATGCTTTAAGCGCTTTAGGCAGACAGAAGACCTTTGCTGATATTTTTGCTGATTGGGCAATTGCTTCCTATTTGAACGATTGTTCTTATTCTCAACGTTATTGCTACAAGAATAGTAAATTAAGCAAAGTTCAGCTTATTCCTTCAAACAATTTCTTGCCTTTAAGCGGAGAAAGCTCTCTTTCTATTGGTCAAACCTTGTCTCCTTGGTCAGTTCAATGGCAGAAATTCAGTGGAGCAAGAAGCGATGTGAGGATTGATTTTGACGGCCGGAGCCAGAGCAATTTGAGAGTGCTTTACATTATCAAAGACTTTTCTGGAAATTATGAGGTTAAGGAAATGACTTTAGATGGGAATAAAAGGGGAACAGTGAGTGTTTTGGGAATGGGCAAGGATAAATCTTCAGTAGTGATTATTCCTGTTGCCTTAAACTCTCCCAACAGCCTCTTTTATTCTCTTAGCCTAGCTACTTTTGTTCAGAATCCAGAACAAGCTCAATTGCCTTTTGAGATAAGCAAGCCGTTAAATCAAATGAACAGAGAAGAACTGCTAAGCGTGCTCTTGCGCCTTATCATTTATCTTTTATTACAAGGAAAACTGGTGTTGTAGTTTTAATATTTTATTTCTTCTTAATTTTGACAACAAAGTATTTTCTAATCAAGATATGAGCATGAAATTGTTTCCGCCGCGGTGGCAAAAACTGGCAAAACATTGTCTGGCAGATGGTTAATATTTTTGAATGATTGGAATAATTTTTCTTTTGCTTTTAGCATTTTCACTAAATTCATTGTGACTTTTATCTTGAGCGATTTTATCTAACTGCTTTAAAGTCCTTCCTGTATCCTTTTTCTTCAAAGTTAAATACCCAAACTTAGTTAAAGCTTCCTCTATCCGCTGATACTTTTCTTTGCGAGAGATAGCGGTGAATTTTATCTTATCGTCGACCCTTAAAAATCCTTAATATTTTGTAAACTCACAATTAAGCTGTCGTTCATTTGTATTGTCATATCTACAATGCGTGACAGCTTTATTGTCAATAAGAGGTGTTAATGCTCATATTGCGTTGGAAACAGCTTAGATTTCATGCTCACGTTGTATTATACAACACGTGAATAAGTTCACATACATATTGCACTCCCTAAGGGAGAAATATGCATGCAAATCCATCGCACCTCATACGGAATCAAAGGGTTCTTGACTTTCCACAATGATGCTTTAAGGTCTTCATATATGATTACCACAAAAGCATTATTCAAAGTCAAAATCCAGAAAGGCATGGCATTGACCTTGCTAAAGATTGAGGGTCGAGCATCCTAATCTAGGGAAAGAGAAAATCTATCCTGAACTTAAAGAATTCTGTCTTTCTCTTTCTCTTGAATACCCCGGCATAACGAGAATTCTTTAGCTGTGTCAACCTCATTCCATGCTTCAAGAGCAGCCAAAGAGTTCTTCACCCTCTGTCGCAAAGCCTTCCCTTATCCCATTAATTTCGTCTTGACTGACAATGGATCAGAGTTTGCTAAAGAATTCAACGAAGAATTAATGAATTTTCATCTAGTCCACTACCATACCTATCCCCGAACTCCGAAGATGAACGCCCATATGGAGAGATTCAACCGCACCTTCAGAGAAGAATTCCTTGATTACCTAGTCTGGTATAATACCAAAGGAGCCACTCTGCTTTTCAAAACAAGCTTTAATATGCATTGAAACAATTAGAAACAGTTAAAACCCTTGAAGAGTGCAATTTAGGGTGGACTTATACAGTCGTTTGTATAAATTTAAAATTTATGTTAAAAATATAATATAATTTAACACAAATATATATTTAATGCAAGCGTAAATTTATGGCGGACTTAGCAATTAATAAAACACATCTTATCCTTGTCAATGCCGTTGTAAAAAAAGGTGACAAGATTTTAGCTTCTCAAAGAAGTTGGGAAGAGACACATGAGCCTGGCAAATGGACAATTCCTGGGGGCAAGGTAGAACGAACAACCAAAGAAACGTGGGGTGTGATAGAAAAAACATTGGCAGCAGAGGTTTTAGAAGAGACGGGAGTTAAAATAAAAAAGGACGTAATTTTATTATTAAACAACACTTTTATCAGGTCAACTGGACAGCATGTTGTGGCTCTCGTGTTTCTTTGTTATTGGATGTCCGGGGAAGCAAAACCCCTTGACGATACAATTGATGTTCGATGGATTAGAAAA
Organism: uncultured Candidatus Saccharibacteria bacterium; assembly: GCA_964586365.1. Lineage (GTDB taxonomy): Bacteria > Patescibacteriota > Minisyncoccia > Minisyncoccales > Minisyncoccaceae > Microsyncoccus. Next base: position 23,686 of record CAZPGI010000005.1, on the reverse strand, counting down.
GATGAGATTAATAAATTAAAATTTGCCCCTAATGTCAAAAAATATATAAAATCAGGTTTTGATTTTAAGTTGGAAAAATGACAGTTGCAAATAATAATAATTCAATGCATGGCATTAAAACACACGAAGAATGGATGGATGTGGCACTAGATTTGGCTAAAAGAGGGGAGGGAAAAGTGCCAGGTAGGCCGTTAGTAGGGTGTGTCATCGTTAATAGTGACAATAAAAAGATTGGGGATGTTTTTTTAGTAAAATGGCGGACCACACGCAGAAGTCAAGGCTATCAAAAAGGCTGGCGTGAATGCTAGAGGGCCAAATATTTTCTCTTTAGAAAATTAAGGATTTTTCCACTTTGGACAAAAGTTTTTTAGAAAATTAATATTTTCCAAACACTTTAGAAATAAAACGTCTTGAAGCTTATGATATTTCTAATTTAGGGACAGAAGTCAAAACTGGAAGCATGGTTGTTCTTAATGATAAAATGTTAGTGAAGGGTGAGTATAAAGTTTAAAATTAAAACTATAATTGGACAAAGCGATGTAGATTGTTTAAAAGAAGTTTTAGAAAGAAGATTAAAGCACAAGGATTGGCCTTGGCCAGATGTTGTTTTAGTAGACGGAGGAAAGCCGCAGGTTAATGCAATTAAAAAAATTCTTCAAGAGAACAATCAGCAGGATTATGTTCTTGGAATTGCTAAAAGAAAACAAAGGAACAAGAACGAATTTGTTTTTTCAGAGAAGAATGATGGATTTTCTTCTTGGGTTAAAGATAACAAGATGCTTGAGAATATTTTCTAAGTGTTCTTCGTAAGTTTTGGCAGGATGAATCTGTCCTTGGCTGTCATGCAAGTAATAGTAGTATTCTGTTTCTTCGGGGTGAACTACTGCTTCCATTGCTGCTAAGCCTGGATTGCAGATTGGTGCTGGCGGTTTGCCGGCATGGAGGTAAATATTATACGGCGACTCTATTTTGTAATCCTCTGGCCTTACTTTTGGCCACCAGTTTCCGGGTTTTCCAATAATGTATTGAATGGTGGCGTCAATTTCTAATTTCATTTCTGGTTTATGAAGCAATCTGTTCCAAATGATTCCTGCTATCAAAGGCATTTCTTTTTCATTAGCTGCTTCTCTTTGGACAATTGAAGCCAGAGTAATGGCTGTATCGTGTTTAATGTTGTTTTCAGCAAACTCTTGAAGCACTGCTCCGCATTTTTCATTGAAATGGCTTCTCATTCTTTTAGCTGTTTCCTCTCCTGTATAATTTAAATTGAGAAGATAGGTGTCTGGGAAAAGATATCCTTCCTCGCTGTTTTTAAGAAAGCTTTCTTTAGCTTCTTCTCCCCAGTCAAGCGTTTGCTGAAGTTTTTCAGCAATCTCTTCTTTTCTTAATCCTTCTGGTATGACTACCCATTTTTGAAAAGGATGATTAGCTAAGACATCGGCTAATTCCCAGGCATCCATTGCTTTGGAAACCATATATCCGCCTGGCTCAATTTTTCCCTGCCAGCCCTTTTTCTTTAAGACATAGTGAAAAGCCCATTCGCTTCTGATATATCCTTGAGCTTTTAATTTAGGAATCAATTGCTCTTCAGTTGTTGTCAAATTGATTGTAATTTTTTCTTCTTCTGCTGTTTTTTGAGGAGCAGAAAATTGATACTGCCAGAGAGCAAAACCAAGAGCAGATATTATTAAAAGAAAAATAATAATTAGTTCTTTTTTATTCATTTTTTAATTTTGGCAGATTTTGTCAGCTTTGACAATAAGACCAGGAAATCTTTAGGCTTAAGTCAAAGGATACGCCATGAAGTCTTTGTCTGCGGAGCTTGTTGACTAAACATTAATTTTTTATTAAAGTTATTTATTATAATGAAAGGAACAAAACTTTTAAAATATATTTCACCTTATGTTTGGCCGCTTATTCTAATGGCCATTTTTATATATTGTCAGGTTTCAGCCACTCTTGCTTTGCCTGATTATATGGCCAGAATTATTAACGAAGGAATAATTGACCATAAAAGCAATGTTATTCTTGATAGCGGATTGATTATGATGCTTATTGCTATTGGCGGTAGCCTTGCGGCTGTAGTTGTTGGCTATTTATCTTCTAGAATTGCTGCTGGTTTTGCTCAAAGATTGCGAGAGGCAGTGTTTACTAAGGTGGAAAGTTTTTCTCTAACTTGGATTATGGCCGTGGCTGTTGTTGGTTTAATTTTTATTATTGCCGTACTTTTTAGAATCATTATTCCTAAGTTTAGCCAACTTCAGAGACTGGTAGATAAATTAAACTTAGTAACGAGAGAGTTCCTATTGAAGAGAATATTGCTTATGGCAAAGACAATGTCTCTCATGAAGAAGTGGTTAGGGCAGCTCAAGCAGCTGATGCAGACCACTTTATTCGTACTTTGCCCGGAGGTTATAATATGATAATCAATGAAGAAGCTGATAATATCTCTCAAGGAGAGAAGCAGCTCTTAACTATTGCGAGAGTAATGTTGGTTAATCCCCCTATTTTAATTTTAGATGAAGCGACAAGCTCGGTTGATACGCGAACTGAAACTATTATTCAGGCAGCTATGGATAAAATGATGAAAGGAAAAACAAGTTTTGTGATTGCTCATCGGCTTTCAACGATAAAGAATGCTGATTTAATTTTAGTGATGGATTGTGGTAATATAGTTGAACAGGGAAAACACGAACAATTATTGTCTCAAAATGGGTTTTACGCTTCTTTATATAATAGTCAGTTTGTTAAATAAAAAAGTTTATGGAAAAACAATATTTGCTTTCTGAGTATATTCGGCCAGAGGAGTTTGAAGCTATTAAAAAGTTTGCTCAAGACAAGGAGACTCCGTTTCTTTTCATTAATCTTGATAAAGTGGAAGAGAAATATGACGAGTTGCGTCAGTGTCTGCCTTTTGCAAAGATATATTATGCAGTCAAGGCCAATCCCAACAATGAAGTCTTGAAAGTTCTTAAGGACAAGGGAGCTTGTTTTGATATAGCGACTGTTTATGAACTAGACCAGATTTTATCTTTAGGCGTTTCTCCTCAAAAAATTAGCTATGGCAATACTATTAAAAAAGAGAAAGATATTGCCTATGCCTACAATAAAGGTGTTCGGTTGTTTGCTACTGATTCAGAGAGCGATTTAAATAAAATTTGTCGTCAAGCTCCTGGTTCAAAGGTTTTCTTCCGTTTGTTGTCAGATGGCAGTGGTGCTGATTGGCCCCTTTCACGTAAATTCGGGGCGCATCCAGATATGATTTTCCGCTTGGCGCTTAAATGTAAAAAAATGAATTTAATTCCTTATGGGCTTTCTTTTCACGTCGGTTCTCAGCAAAGAGATATTGGTCAGTGGGACGATGCTATTGCCCAATGCCGTTATTTATTTACTTCTTTAGAAGATGCCGACATTTCATTAAAGATGATAAATCTAGGAGGAGGCTTGCCGGCTAAATATCTTCGGCCAACTTATGGCATAGAAACTTACGCCAAAGAGATAACTAGATTTTTAAAAGAAGATTTTGGAGAAAATATGCCCGAGATTTTAATAGAGCCTGGCCGGTCTATTGCAGGTGAAGCAGGGGTGATTGTTTCTGAAATTATTATGATTTCTAAAAAGTCAACCTCTAATCATTATAGCTGGGTTTATTTGGATATTGGGAAGTTTGGAGGCCTTATTGAGACAATGAACGAAGCAATTAAATATCCTATTTTTACTGACACGCTTCAAAATAGTTTGAATGATTTAGAAGAAGTAATTTTAGCTGGGCCTACTTGCGATAGCGCAGATATTTTGTATGAAAAATTCCACTATCGTTTGAATAAAAGCATAAAAGAAGGGGACAGGGTTTATATCCTTAGCGCCGGTGCTTACACCGCTAGTTATAGTTCAATTGAGTTTAATGGTATTCCGCCCTTACAAGTATATGCTGGGCGTTTGTCCACAATATCTCTTGACTTTTTTAAATAAAAGATGTAGTTTATTTTAAAGCAAGTTAGTTTATGTTTCCTTACACAAGTTTAAATGTGTTGGAAGGCAGAACGCGGTCGGCTTGCAGAATAATTTAAATTTGTGTTAAGTATTTATGGCAAAAAAACTATACGTTGGAGGACTGCCTTACAACACTTCTGAGGAATCTTTGAAAGAATACTTCTCTCAGGCTGGAGCAGTTGAATCAGCTGCCATTATTACAGACAAGTTTTCTGGAAAATCAAAAGGATTTGGTTTTATAGAAATGTCTAGTGATGAGGAAGCTCAAACCGCTATTGAAATGTTCAATGGCAAAGAGTTTGAGGGCAGGAATTTAACTGTGAATGAAGCCAGACCAAGAGAAGAAAGACCTTTAAACAAAGGTAGAAACAAAGAACAGAATTGGTAAATTGGTCTGAATAACTAAACCGCGTCTATTATAGGCGCGGTTTTTAGTATTGCCAATTATACCAGAAGGTGATATTATTGGACAGATAATTTTAATTTTAAAAAACTATGACAAAAAAGAACATAATTATTGTTTCAGTTGTCGCTATTTTAATCATTATCATTGGAGCTTTTCAGATTTTTGGAAAATCAGGCTCTCCTCAATACGAAATAGCAAAGGTGGAAAGAGGAGATTTAACTCAAACAGTTGAGGTAACAGGGAGAATTGACTCTGCTCAGAATCTTTCTTTGCATTTTGAAACTATTGGTCGTGTTGCCAAGGTTTATGTTAAAGAAGGAGAAGAAGTTAAAAAAGGAGATTATTTAGCTAATCTTTCTTTAACTGAGTTTAATTCAGCTGTAGCTCAAGCTGAAGCTGTTTTGAATCAAAAATTGGCTGGAGCTACAGAAGAACAGATTACCATTGCTCAAAAACAAGTTGAGTCAGCGCAAACTGCTTTAGACCAAGCTAATAAAACGCTGCAAGATACTATTGATTTGGCTCAAAAGAGTCTGGACGCTAAATATATCTATGCTTTGACTGCTCTTGATGATACATATATCAAAATTTACAATGCCTATAGCGTGGCCGATACTATTCAGCAAACATATTTTATTGATAATAGCCAAGAAAGCTTAAGAGTTAGAGAAGAGAAAAAGTATAATATTGAAGAACCGATGAATCAGGCTAAGGAATATATTGATACAGCTAAAAGAACTAAAAGCAAAGAAGATATTGATACAGCTATAACCAAGACAATTGCTGCCTTAAACAAGATTTTGGATTCTTTAAGTGTGATTAGAGATATCTGCAGCAAGTCAGTTTATGATTTAACAATTACTTCTACTGATAAAGCTAGTTTGGATGCTCAAAAAACATATATCTCTACTGCTCAAACAGCAGTTTCTTCTCTTCAGAACGATATTAGTCTTTTGAAAACACAGAATGAAGGCAATATCAATAAAGCTCAGGCAGCAGTAGCTTCAGCTCGAGCTACTCTAGAAATTCAAAAAGCTAACTACAATTCTTTAATTGCTTCTCCGCGTGATGTTGACATTGCCTATTACCGAGCGGCTTTAGACCAAGCAATTGCTAATAGGAACAAAGCTATTATTCGAGCTCCTATTAATGGAGTAGTTACTAAAATCTATAAAAAAGAAGGAGAGTCAATTTCTACGGCTGAAACAATGATAGAAATGGTTTCGCCTCATTATGAAATTGAAGTTGATGTTCCGGAAACAGATGTAGTTAAAATAGCGGTTAATAATGAAGCTGAAGTAACGCTTGATGCTTTGGGCAAAGATGTAAAGTTCGGTGGCAAGGTGGCAGGAATTGATGTTGCTTCAACTGAAATCCAGGGTGTTGTTTATTACAAAGTGAAAGTAATTATTGATGATAGCAGTGATGAAAGAATGAAGCCAGGAATGACAGCCAATGTTTTGATTAAAACAGGATTTCGTCCCAATACTTTGTATCTTCCTAGTCGAGGAGTTTTGAGTAGAAACGGAACAAAATATGTTCGTGTTTTGGAAAACGGAAAAATAGTGGAAAAAGATGTTGTTTTGGGAATGAAAGGAGATAATGGAAATGTAGAAGTTCTTTCTGGAGCAGAAGAAGGAGATGAAATTGTTTTAAAGATTTTGAAATAGCATGTTAATTAGCACGAAGGATATAAAAAAGGAGTTTTGGGTGGAAGATGTAGTAACCAAGGTTTTAAACGGAATAACCCTTGATATCGAAAAAGGTGAATTTGTTTCCATCATGGGTCCTTCTGGTTCAGGAAAATCAACCTTAATGTATATTCTAAGTTTTTTAGACAAGCCGACTTCAGGCCAGTATTTTTTTGATGGCCAAGACGTTAGCCAGTTAAACGATGACCAGCTGGCAGAAATGAGAAATGATAAAGTTGGTTTTATTTTTCAATCGTTCAATTTATTGGCTAGAACTTCTGTTTTGGATAATGTCATGCTTCCTTTGGTTTATGCTGGTGTCCCGGCTGAAGAAAGAATGAGAAGGGCGAAGGAAATGCTGGAAAGAGTAGGCCTAAGCCATAGGTTGGACTCTACGCCTAGTCGCTTGTCTGGGGGAGAAAAACAGAGAGTGGCTATTGCCAGAGCTTTAATTAATAGTCCCGATGTTATTTTTGCTGATGAGCCAACAGGAAATCTTGATTCTAAATCAGGGCTTCAAGTGATGCAGCTTTTGGAAGAATTAAACGACCAGGGCAATACTATTGTTTTAGTTACTCACGAAAAACATACTGCTGAGTTTGCTCAAAGGATTATTAATATCAAAGATGGATTGATTGTTGATGATTATTTGGTGGAGCAAAGGCAAACCGCTAAAAACAATAAAGAATTGTTGAAGTAATATGAATGTTTTTGAAGCTGTTTCTGATTCCTGGAAAATGCTCGCTCAAAACAAGACGCGTTCTTTTTTAACTATGCTGGGAATAGTTATCGGCATAGCCGCAGTTATTGTGGTAATGTCAGTAGGAGTAAGCGTCCAGAATCTGATATTAAACGAAGTTAAAAGCATGGGCGCTAATACAGCGAGTATTGTGCCGGGAAAATTAGACAAAGAAAATCCTCCTTCTTCTGTTTTTGGAGTGGTTATTACTACTTTGAAATATGAAGATGGTCAAGCTTTATTAGAAGGAGACAACCCTTTTATTGTTTCTGTATCTTCTTATGTAAAAGGAAATGACAGAGTTATTTGGGGAGACAAAAAAGCAGATGTTGATTTTTACGGAGTAAGCTCTTCCTATATTGATGTTGAAAATGCTGAAGTGGCAAGAGGAAGATTCTTTACTAAAGAAGAGGAAGATTCTTGGGCGAGAGTAGCTGTTTTGGGAAGCAAGGTGGCAGAAGACCTTTTTGGAGATAATGACCCCATAGGAGAAAAAATTAAAATCAAGAGAAGCAATTTTACTATTATCGGAGTAATGAAAGAAAAAGGAAGGGGATTGGTTCAAAGCCAAGACCAAGAAATACTGGTGCCAGTTAAAACAGCTCAGAGCGTCTTGCTGGGAGTTGATTATGTTAACATGATTAGATTTAAAGTAGACAAAGCTGAAAATGTTGATAAAGCTATTGATTATGCAGAAGAAGTTTTAAGAGAAAGGCACAATATTGATAATCCTGAAGATGATGACTTTACTGTCCGTTCTGTTCAAGAAGCTTTAGAAGCAATAGGAACAATTACTTTGGCTGTTAGGTTCTTTTTAGTGGCTGTTTCTGCTATTTCCTTGATTGTCGGCGGATTCGGCATTATGAACATTATGCTGGCAACAGTTGAAGAAAGAATTAATGAAATAGGGCTGAGAAAAGCAATCGGAGCAAAGAACTTTCAAATTATGATGCAGTTTTTAATTGAAGCCGTAACCATTACTTTTATTTCCGGAATAATTGGCATTATTTTAGGCGTGTTAATATCTTGGGCAATTACTTCTATTGTTACAATGATGGGCTATAAATGGGACTTAGTAATATCTTTATCTTCCATTTTTCTCGCTTCTTTTGTTTCCATTCTAATTGGAATTGTTTTTGGTGTAGTTCCAGCCAGAAAGGCCAGCAGATTAAATCCTATTGAAGCTTTGCGTTATGAATAATTATTTTCAAATTGCTTTTGATAGTTTGATGAAGCAAAAAGGACGCACTATTCTGACGATGTTGGCTGTAGCCATAGGTATTGCTTCTTTAGTAGTCATGTTGGCTGCCGGAGAAAGCATGAAGCAATTAGTTTTGAAAGAAATTGATGTGTACGGCTCTGATGTGGTAAGCGTTGAAGTAAGGGTGCCTGGTCGAGGACCAACAGGCAGTGGCGCAGACATGGCGACAGGAATAAATATCACTACTTTTAAGAATAGCGATGTGGAAGCCATTGCCAAGCTAGACAATGTTGCTGCTTATTATAGCTTTGTTACTAGTCAAGAAATAATTAAGTACGAGGGAGAAAATGCAACAGCTATTATTCTGGGCTATGGAGCCCAAGCTCCTTTGGTGGAAAAGATAGACATTGCTGAAGGAAGATTTTATACTCTTGACGAAGAAAACTCTTTAAGCTCAGCAATAGTCTTGGGGTCAAGAATAAAAGAAAAGCTTTTTGGAGACAACGAAGCTGTCGGCCAGAATGTTTATGTCCGAGGCAAACCATTTAAAGTAGTCGGAGTTTTAAAAGAAAGAGGCCAGGTCTTTTCTTTTGACATTGATTCAATTGTTTATCTTCCAACAAAAACTGTCCAGAAAAAACTTCTAGGGACTGATTATGTTTTAGGGGCAGTAATCAAGGCCAAAGACCCAACAAAATTAGATGAATTAAAAGATGATGTTATTAGTTTAATGCGAGAAAGACATAATATTGATGATCCGGATATGGATGACTTTAAAGTTATGACCATGGTTGAGGCTAAGGAAATGACAGAGGTTATTACTAATAGCATTACAGTGCTTTTGGCGGTTTTGGCAGCTGTTTCTTTAATTGTTGGTGGAGTGGGAATTACTAACATTATGTACGTAAGCGTAACTGAAAGAATATTTGAAATAGGGCTGAGAAGGTCAGTGGGAGCAAAAAGAAAAGATATTTTATATCAATTTTTAGCCGAGGCAGGCCTTTTGACTTTTTTGGGTGGAGTGCTAGGAGTTATCCTGGCCGTTGCTATTACTTTCTTAGTGTATATTATTGCCAATTCTTATGGCTTGAACTGGCCCTATTATGTTCCTCCTTCGGCTTTAATTGGTTCAATTTTGTTTTCTGTTGCTGTTGGTCTTTTCTTTGGTGTTTATCCGGCAAGAAAAGCTGCGGACATTGACCCAATTGAAGCTTTGAGAAGAGAATAATTTTTGACGCTCAGCTGATAATCAGCTATAATGAAGCAATGAATAAAACTTTGTGTTTACTGGTTGATTCTCAAAAGATTTTTTTAAGTCAGAGAGATGGGAAGTGGGGAGGCCTTGAAGAAGAGATTAAAGAAAACGAAGAAGCAACTGAAGGAGCAAAAAGAAATCTTTGGGAAGAATTAGGAATTCAGGTCAAGGCAATTGATTTGAAAGGAATAATTAATTTTGAATATCCTGAAGAAAACGTAGAGGTTTATATTTTTAAAGTGTCTGATTACAATGGTTCTATCATTGAGAATAAAGGACAATGGTTTGATGTTCTTGAGATTCCTTTTGAGCAGATGCGGCCAGTTGATTTGTATTGGCTGCCCCTGTTCTTAAAAGACAAAAATTTCAAAGGCAGGTTTGTTTTTACAGGCCGTAATGATATTATCAACCATAAGCTAGAGGTTTTAAATGATTGAAATATATTTTAAAAATATTAAAAGCGAGAAGCTGAAGAAAATTAAAGAACCTCGCAACGGCTGCTGGATTAATATTAAGAATGCGCAGATTGATGATTTGCAATATGTTTCCCAGCTTACTGGTTTGGAAATGAATGATTTGGAAGACGCTTTAGACCCTTATGAGCTTCCGAGAATTGAAAGAGAAGGAGATAGTATAATTGTTTTTGTCAGGTCTCCTCAAGAAGAAAAAGAAGATATACATACCAGCCCTTTGGCTTTGATTGTTACTTCTAAATACTTTTTTACTATTTCTTATTCGCAAAATACGATAATTGACGCAGTTAAAAAAGAAATGAATTTTTCTACTACCCAAAGAAGTAAATTTCTGATTTACATTCTTCTTTTAATTTCTAAAAGTTTTACCAGAGAAATTAAAAACATCAGAAGTAAGGTTTTCCACCAAAAGAAAAGCTTGGAAAACGTAGAAAGTTTGGATATAGTTGATTTAATAAAGATTGAAGAAATTCTTAATCAATATATTTCTGTTTTAATTCCAATGAAAAATGTTTTTGAAGCCATAGCTAACGGGGCATACATTCATCTTTTTAGCGATGATGCTGACCTTTTGGAAGATATGATTATTAGTATTAAGCAATCAACAGATATCTGCACAGTTAATGTTAAAAGCATTAAAAGCTTGAGAGAATCTTATCAGATTATTTTTACCAATCGGCTGAACAAGACAATTCGTCTTTTAACCTCCTTTGCTGTTGTCCTTACTGTTCCCATGATTATTGCCAGTATTTATGGCATGAATATCAGTTTGCCCTTTCAGGACAATCCCTTAGCTTTTTCTTATGTTTTGATTTTTACTTTCTTAGCTTCTTTACTTTTCTTGTTATTATTCTATATTAAAAAATGGTTATGAACAAAAAAGAATTGGCAAAATTTCTTTCAGGATTTTTCTGCGCATTAACCATTATTCATCTGATCATTCTTTTGGGAGGCTGGTTGCCTTTGAAAATAGCGGGTTTTGTTTTCAATTCTTCTTGGTGGACGTTTACTTTGCTTGTTTCTTTGTTTCTCTCTATGGTTTTTGCTTTTTTTGGTTGGGGAAGCAGAGAGGGAAAAAGAGTCTCCAGCTCTGCCTTCATTGTTTTTTTATTAGCTGTTCTTGGGGCCACTTCTTATCTTCTTCGAGATTATCAAAAAGATAATTTGGCGGCAATTGCTGAACTTAATAAAAAAGAAACAATTACTGCTTTAGAAATTAAGCCCGAAGATTTGGCTTTGACAGATAAAAAAACATTTGCCTTTAGTTTTGGCAGCGATAAAGATGATTCAGGGAAAACTTTGGCCTTAGACGCAGACAACAACATTATTGCGGCTGGCTATTTTCAAGGGATAATTGATTTGGACCCAGGAACAGGAGTATTGGAAAGAACTTCACTTGGCGGTTCTATCAACGATAATGCCACTGATATTTATTTGGCTAAATATACCAATAGCGGAAGATTAATTTGGGGATTTGCTTTGGGCTCAGTAGGCGCTGATGCCCCTAACTCTTTAAAAATAGACAAGGAAGGAAATATTTATCTAGCTGGTTATTTTGGCGGACAGATGGATGTTGATTCTAGCCCTGAAGAGAAATTGATAAACAGCGGAACGGGTAGAGACGGATTTTTAATTAAGTATGATAAAAACGGAAACCTGCTTTGGGCAAAGTCTTTTGGTAATATTGAAACCATTCCTTTTACTTCCAATGACCAGCGGTTTGAAGAAGGAGTGGACTTAGATGTTGATGGAGACGGCAATGTTTATTTAACTGGATTCTTTGACGGTACTATTGATTTAGAAGATTCTGACGGAAACAAGATAGGAGATACTTTAGTTGCTAATTATAAAAGTGCTTTTTTGGCTAAGTTTGATTCTGAAGGAAAACTTTTAAAAGCAATTTCTTTTTCCGGCGAAGGGATTAGCCAGGGGCAGGCAGTGAAGGTAAGCAAAGACGGCAATGTTTATTTGACTGGATTTTTTGACAATACCTTGAAAGCCGGAGATAAAACTTTTTCTTCGGCTGGTTCTACAGATATTTTTCTAGCTTGCTATGATAAAAATCTTAATTTGTCTTGGATTAAAAAATGGGGAGGGTCAGGAAGCGATAAGATAAATCCAGCAGCTTTTGATGTTGACGCAGATAATAATCTTTATCTTGCCGGAGAATTCAGCAGCACGGTTTATTTCAACAATTTTAAGATTGTAAGCAAGGGAAGCGCTGATGTTTTCTTTGCTAAACTGGACAAAAATGGAGATCCTTTACTGGTAAAAAGCATTGGCGGAGCATATTTTGATTCTGTCCAAAAGATAAAATTAGACAAAGATAATAATATTTTAATAGGCGGATATTTTAAAGATGCAGTTGATTTTGACCCAGGCAAAGGTGTTTATTTTCTTCAATCATTAAGTTTTGGCGAAGGAACAGATGCTTTTTTGGCTAAGTATTCTCCTCAAGGAGATTTTATCTGGGCAAGGTCTCTTGGCGGTTATGCTACCTTGACTGATGAAATTCAATCAGTTTATGGATTGGGAATTGACAATGAAAACAATGCGATAATCACTGGGAGGTTTTACGACCAAATTGATTTTCATTCTAGCGAGGATTTAAATTTGGTAAGCAAGGGCAAGGGTGATGCTTTTTTAGTAAAATATAATGCGGAAGGGGAGATTTTTTAAATATGAAAATTAACAAAAACATTATTATTATTTTAATTTTGGCGATAATTATTTTAATTTTGGCTGAAATGTTCTTGATGAATAAAAAAGAAACAAGAGTTTTTACTTCTTCAGAGTTTCTTCAAATAGCTGTAGCTGATAAAAGCTATGTCTATTCTTATCTTCAGGATGGAAAATGGCACGTTAATTTTAATGGCAAAGATGTTGGCGTTTACGATAATGGCGTGGCCAATTTAGCAGTTTCTAATAAAAGCTATGGTTTCAGTTATGCTGGCCAAGACAATTTTTATTATGTTAATATCAAAGGCAAGATTTACGGACCATACAGCCATGTTGCTTCAGTAGTGGTAGCTGATAATAATTACGCTATATCTTATTCTAGCAACGGCCAGGGGTACGTAATGATTAAAGGCAAGATTTACGGACCTTATGATAGTCTTGATTTTCTTTCAGTTTCCAATAAAAGTTATGGATTTGTTTATTATCAAAATAACCAGTGGCAGGTGGAAATAAATGGAGAGACTTTTGGGCCTTACCCTAGTGCGATTTTTAATCTTTCTGTTTCTGATAATAATTACGGCTTTTATTATTTCAAAGACGGCAAGATGGAAATAAAAATTAAAGATAAGGTTTTAGGTCCTTATGACGCAGTAAACACTATTTCTGTTTCTGATAATAATTACGGCTTTGCTTATTTTGACAAGGGTAAAGGACAATGGTATGTTAATATTAAAGAAAAGATATTCGGACCTTATGATGATGTAAGCGAAGTGGCTGTTTCTGATAATAATTACGGCTTTATTTATCGAAAACAAGACCAGTATAATGTTGAAATCAAGGGCAAGGTTTATGGTCCTTACACTAATGCCAACCGCTTATTTGTTTTTGACCATAATTACGGCTTTGCCTTTATGAAAGATAGTGTTTTGTATTTTTCTCTTAATCCTTTAGAATAATATGAAAAAAAATAAAGTTTTAATTAGTATTGTTATAATTGTCTTAATTGGCTTTGGTTTATTCTTTTTATTAAATAAACCAAAAATAATTACCCCTTCTTCTTCCTTAAATGAAATTATTGACCACGAGATAAAAGAAGAGAGCGACCAGAGAATTATTACTGCTTCTTACCCTTCAGTGGGTGTAGAAAATATAGACAATGAACTAAAGAGTTTTGTTGAAGGCCAGGTAAATGATTTTAAATCAATAGAATATGTGCCTTACGGAGGCAATAATTTACAATATTATTTTTTTCTAGAATACTTTTATTCTAGATTTAATAAAAATATTATTAGTTTCAAGTTCAATAGCGAGTATTTTACTGGAGGCGCTCATCCCAATCACGATATAATGTGCTTTACTTATAACCTGCAAAATGGAAAGAAGATGGAGCTAGCCGATTTCTTTATTGAAAACTCTGATTTTTTGAAAAGAATATCTGATTATTCCGTTAATTCCTTGATGCAAAATGAGTATGCCGATGAAGAATGGATAAAAGAAGGGGCAGGAGAAAATATAGATAATTTTCAAAGATTTATTGTTACGGAAAACAGTTTTGTCTTTTATTTTCCTCCTTATCAAGTCGCTCCTTATGCTGCCGGAGAACAGCAGATTATTATTTCTTTTTCTGAATTAAAAGACATCCTTAATCCACTGCTCTTCAGCAATTATGATTTTTCTGTTAACAAGGGGATATATGTTTTATCACCTAACGAAGGAAGAGCATTTGATTCTTTTATTAGAGTAGAGGGATATTTAAATGGCAATGGCTGGGCTCCTTTTGAAGGAGTGGCAGGTCGAGTGGAGCTTTTAAACGAAGAAAACGATATTTTAACTTCAGCTGTTTTAGAGGTGCCGGGAAATTGGATGCAATTGCCAGTATATTTTCGAGCTTATTTAAACTTTAATGCTGGAGATTCAAAAACAGGAAAGTTGGTTTTCTACAACGATAATGCCAGCGGATTAGAAGAAAAGAACAGAAAGTTTATTATGCCAGTTAGTTTCAAGAGCGTTGATTAAAAACTTTAATAGTGGTAGAATACTTTTAATGGAAGGAATTCATCGTTCACAAAAAGACCGCATTATTTTTGGTGTCTGCGGAGGTCTGGCTGAATATTTTGATATTAGTCCCTTTTTAGTGAGATTGCTTTTTGTCCTTTTTGTTTTGATTGGCGGGGCTGGTATTCCTCTTTATTTGATTTTAGCTGTTTTAATGCCGGGTGAAGAAAACAGCGCTGAAAACAATTTTGGCGAAGAGGTGAAAAAAAGAACAAAAGAACTGGCCAAAGAGATTAAAAAAACTCGTTTTTGGGTAAGAAGCGTTAGAAACATTATTGGAATTATTATCATTCTTTTGGGCTTGAATTTTCTTCTTTCAGAGTTTTTTAATTTTAATATTTTTGCTTCTCCTGTTTGGAAAGCAATTTGCGCTTTGTTAATTATTTTTATTGGAATTAAAATACTAGAAAAATGACCAAAATGAACTTAACAAGAGTTTTTGCTGGATTGATGCTGATTTTAATTGGTTTGCTTTGGTTTTTTGAAAGTTTGGGCTTGCTTAATATTGATTTTGATTTTTCCAAACTATGGCCCCTGCTTATTATTTTATTAGGCTTGGCGATTTTATCTAAAAACAACACTGTTTCTCAAGTGATTTGTTTGCTGGTGATTATTATTGTTTTGGCAGTTGTTTTGTTTGCTATTTTTAATCAGCCGGTTAACCAAGAAGTTAATAAAGTTCCTGTTCTTCTTTTTTACTATAAGCAATCAGAAGACGAAAACTTGGCTTGCGGGCCTGAGGCAGTTTTGCCAGTAAGGAGGGAAATTGAGGCCACCCAAACACCAATAAAAGACACTATTAATCTTTTAATTAAAGGAGAGCTTACTGAAGAAGAGAGGGCTCAAGGATTTACTACTGAGTTTCCTAATCCGGATTTTAAATTGGTGGGCGTTAATTTAAAAGACGGAGTTTTGTATTTAGAGTTTACTGAAGTTCCTGGGTTTACTACTGGCGGTTCTTGCCGGGTTTCTTTGCTCACTAATCAGATAATTAAAACAGCTAAACAGTTTCCGGAAGTTAAAGAAGTTGTTCTTTTACCGGAATCTTTATTCCAGCCGTAAAGGTATGAGGGTTTCTTTTCATGGCGCTTGTCGGGAGGTTACTGGCTCTTGTGTTTTAATAAAAACAGGAAAGACAAATTTTCTTGTTGATTGCGGAATGTTTCAGGATGAAAAAGCGCTCTTCAAGAATGAAGAAGACTTTGCTTTTAATCCTGCAGAGATTGATTTTGTTTTATTGACCCACTCTCATATTGACCATTGCGGAAGATTGCCTAAATTATACCGCGAAGGATTTAAAGGAAAAATTTACTGTACTGAGCCAACTCGGGAAATCAGCCGGGCTATGCTTCTTGACTCAGCCAATATCTTTCTTAAAGACAAGAAAATATCTCCTATTTATTTTGAAGACGATGTCTGGGGATTGATGCCTCATTTTCATTGCTTGCCGTATAATAAAGAAATTGAGGCTGCTTCTGATGTTAGGGTTAAGTTAAGAGATGCTGGCCATGTTCTTGGCTCAGCTATATTTGAAGTTTGGAGTAATGGCAAGAAGATTGTTTTTTCTGGAGATTTGGGAAATTATCCTGCTCCTATTGTTCAAGACCCAGAGATTGTGAAAGGGGCGGATATTCTTTTTCTTGAATCAACCTATGGCTATGTTTTTCATGAGCCAAGAGAAGTTGGCCGGAAGAAATTAAAGCAAGCCATAATTGATACAGCAGACAGAAAGGGGATATTAATGATTCCTGTTTTTGCTTTAGAAAGAACCCAGGAAATAATCTTTGAATTGAAACAGCTTTTAACCAAAGGAGAAATTCCTTGCTTGCCGGTTTTCCTAGACAGTCCTTTGGCTAGCCAAGTAACAGATATCTACCGAAAGTTTTCTTTTCTTTTTGACCAAGAAGCAATGCAATTAATGGGCAGGGGAGAAGATTTATTTGCTTTTCGCGGTTTGAAGTTTGTAAAAAAACCTAATCAGGCGGGAAAAATATCTAAAACTAAAGGAGGAAAAATAATTATGGCAGGAAGCGGTATGTGTGACGGCGGAAGAATTAGAAATTATTTGAAAAGCAGCTTGAGTGTTTCCAAGAATAAATTGTTGTTGGTTTCTTTTCAGGCTGAAGGAACTTTGGGCAGGCTTTTGGCTCAAGGAGCTAAAGAAGTAAAAATAGACAGAGAAAAAGTAAAAGTGCGGGCAGAGGTTTCTTCTCTTTCTTCTTTTTCTTCTCACGCTGACCAAGGACAATTGGTAGAATGGACTTCAAAGATAAAGAATCCTTTTCCGCAATTGATTTTTCTTAATCACGGAGAGGAAAGCTCAAGTTTGACTTTGAAGAGTGTTTTAGAAAAAGAGCTTAAAGCCAATTGTTGTTTGCCAGAGTTTCAGAAAGAATACAACTTTTAATTATTCCAAAGATTGAGGAAATAGTTAAAATTATCAGCTATTTGCTTAATCGTTTCTTCTTTTGATTTTTTTCCTTTAACGTATTGTTTGAGAGGTTTTTTAAATATAGTTCGGCCAATAGCAAAACCAATGATTTCTGGAAATTGTTTGGCTGTTTTCAACCATTTTTCTACCATCGCTTTGTTTTCTCCTCTTCCCAAGACAATTATTTGCGACTTTTCATTTATTGCTTTTATTATCTTTAACCAGAGTTTTTTATCAGTAGTGCCTTCTAGCTTCCAAACATCAACCTTTATCATTTTGGCTATTTCTTTAATGGTTTCAACTCTTTTTGCCGGAGGAGCGAGAAGCTCAAGAAGTATTTTGTAGTTTTCTTTCTGAGCAAACTCATTAATCTTTTTAAGAATTGATTTTCTGTTTTTGTCTTCAGGGTTGTAGCGAACAAGAATTTTGATATAGTCAGGTCTGAATTTGTTAATGTGCTCTTTGAATTTATCTTTGTATTCTAATTTTAGCTTTTGTGTTCCGCTTTTTTCTATTGGCAGAGCAATGGTTGTCTTTCTTTTTTTTGCTTCTTTCAAAATATCTTCTCCGTATTTTTCGTCTACCAAAATGCCGAATGATTTTTTGTCTTTTCCCCTAAGACTAAGAAGAAAACCTTGGAAAATAATTTTCTTCAATTCTTTGATTCTTTCTTCGTCTGAACGAGAAATTTTTTCTAATCCTAAAATATCTTTGGCAAAAGAGTTTCTATGGTCAAAAGGCAAAATGAATAGTTCTTTTTTCATATGGCTATGCTTTATCATACTATTTTTGGATTGTTTTGGCAATTTTAAATGTTTTGTGGTATACTTTTAAAGTAATGAACACTATTCTGAAACTGAAAAAAGCCAATCTTTTGGGCCGAGGAGGGGCTGGATTTCCAACTTGGCTTAAATGGAAACTGGTTAAAAAAGCCAAGGCAGAGAAGAAATTTGTTATCTGTAATGCCGCTGAAGGAGAGCCAGGAGTTTTTAAAGACGGTTTTTTACTGGAAAATTTTCCCGAGGAAGTGATTAACGGTATAATTATAGCTATGAAAGAAGTGGGGGCAGAAAAAGGATATATCTATCTTAATCCTTTATATTTTGAAAAACACAAAAACAGATTAAAGAAAATAATTGGAAAAACCCAGATAATCATTTTTAAAAAAGGAAAAGGATATATTGCCGGAGAAGAGACTGCTTTATGTGAAGTAATTGAAGGCAAAAGAGCTGAGCCAAGAAACAAGCCCCCTTATTTATCAGAGAAAGGCCTTTTTGGTTTTCCTACCTTGGTTAATAATGTGGAGACTTTTTATTGCGTCAGCAAAATATGCAAAGGCGAATACAAGCATGATAGATTTTATTCAATCAGCGGAGACGTTAAAAAGCCTGGAGTTTTTCAGCTTCCAGAATCAATGACCATAGCAGAAGTTTTAAAAACAACAGGCAATTATCCTAACTTTGATTTTTACATTCAGTCCGGAGGAGGGGCAAGCGGAGAAGTGTTGCTGAAAGAAGAGCTGGAGAGGCCAGTTTCTGGGGCTGGTTCAATCACTGTTTACAATAAAGAAAAAACAGACCCTTTTACTTTAATGGAAAAATGGGTTGATTTCTTTATGGAAGGCAATTGCGATAAATGCGTTCCTTGCCGGGAAGGACTTTTTCGTTTGAAACAAATGATAGAAAAAAAAGATTTAAACAAAGATGTTTTGAGCGAAATATTTTTTTCTTTGTCTGAAGCCAGTTTTTGTTCTTTGGGAAAAGGAGCAGTTGTTCCTTTTAGAAGTTTTTTAAAAAAAATAATGAACATTGAAGCATGAGAAAGAAAAAGATTAAAATAATGATTGATGGCCGGGAAATAATCTGTTTTCAAGGGCAGACTATTTTAGAGGTGGCGAGAAAAAATGATTTGAAAATACCTAATTTATGCTGTCATCCTGATTTAGAGCATTCTCAAAGCTGTCGTCTTTGTTTAGTTTCCATAAAAGACAGAAAAGGATTTTTTACCGCTTGCTCTACCAAAGTGGAAAACGGAATGATTATCACTTCTGATTCTCCGGAAATTAAAAAATTGAGGAAAATTAATTTGGAAATGATTTTCGCTCAGCACGTAGAAAGTTGCCGTGATTGCATGAGAAGCTACAATTGTCAACTTTTGAGTTTAGCTGAAGAATATGACTTAGATTTAGGAAAGTTCAGTGATAGAAAAAAGGATTATCCAGTGATGCAGTTTGGCCCAGCTATTCTTTTTAAGAGTCAAAAATGTATTGATTGCCGAAATTGCGAGAGAATATGTAAAAAACAAGGAGTATTAGAGGTTCAAGAACATGGACCTTTTCTGGAAATAGGGCCTTGTTCAGAAAATAATAAGGATTGCGTTTACTGCGGTCAATGCATTGTTCATTGTCCAGTAGCTGCTTTTGAAGAAGCAGATTCCATAAAGAGCGTGGAAGCTGCTCTTAAAGATAAAAAGAATTTTGTGGTTTTTCAGTTTGCTCCTTCGGTAAGAGTAAGTATTGGCGAAGAATTTGGTTTACCTTATGGAACAGTAGTAACAGGCAGGTTAATCGGTGCTTTGAGAGAATTGGGAGCAAAAAAGGTTTTTGATGTTTCTGTTGGCGCTGATATTACTACGATTGAAGAAGCCAATGAATTGTTGGAAAGAGTAAGAAAACAGCAAAAACTGCCAATGTTTACTTCTTGTTGTCCGGCTTGGGTAAGATTTGTTGAGCTTTATTATCCCAAGTTTATGCCCCGCTTGACTTCAGTAAGGTCTCCTCATATTATTTTAGGAGGAATAATCAAGAAATATGTGGCTGAAAAGGAAAAAATTGACCCTAAAAGAATTGTCGTGGTTTCAATTATGCCTTGCACATCAAAAAAATATGAAATTACGAAAAAAGAATTGAAGATAGGAGAGTTGAACCCAGTTGACCATGTTTTAACTGTTCATGAATTGGCTTGCCTTTTTAAAAGCCATTCTATTGATTTGAATTTTGTTAAAGAAGGAAAGCTTGACCAGGTTTTAGGAGAGCCAAGCGGAGGAGGGGTGATTTTTGGCGCTAGCGGCGGGGTAACGGAATCAGCTTTAAGGAGCGCAATTAGAAAATTAACTGGCAGGAAAAATGCCCGAATTAATTTTAAAAAAGTGAGAGGATTGGAAGAAATTAAAGAAGCAGAGGTTAAGCTGGGAGATGTTCTTTTGCGTGTAGCAGTAGTCAATGGTTTGGGTAACGCTAAAAGATTATTGGAAAACAATCCAAAGCAATATGATTATGTAGAAGTAATGGCTTGTCCTGGTGGTTGTATCGGCGGGGGCGGTCAACCTATTCCAGCAAACCCAGCTATTAGAAAGAAAAGAGCGCAAAGTTTGTATGAAATTGATAAGCAAAAGCAAATTCGTTTAGCTGATGATAATCCTGTGGTTAAAGAACTATATGAAAAGTTTTTAAACAACAAAGAGGTCGTTCATAAAGTTTGCCATACTCAATATTATCCTCAGCAAAAAGAAAAGATTAAAATAATAAAACAATAATATGGAAGAAACAACAAAATCGTTAAGCCTTACTAGTTCTTTTATAGCCGACTTTTTCATTATTGCCGGTTTATTAGTGTTTGCTCCTTTATTAAAAAATCAGATGATTACCGGCCCTTTGGTTAATTTTCTTTTATTTATTTCTCCAATTTTTCTAGGCCGAGGTATTGCTTTAAGTTTTTGCATTTTCCCCAGTATTATTTCTTTAGCTTCTGGATTGCTTCCAGCTGTTTTAGCTCCAGTTATCCCTTTTATCATTTTAAGCAACGCAATTTTGGTTTTAACTTTTGATTTTTTAAGAAAGAAGAATTTGTTTCTGGCATTGTTTGCTTCTTCTTTGTTTAAGTTTTTGTTTTTATTCTCAACAAGCTCTTGGGTTTTAAACTTTTTTAAAGAGCCAGTATCCAAACAGGTGGCCATGATGATGGGCTATCCTCAGTTCTTTACTGCTTTAGCTGGGGGCTTGCTGGCAATTGGTTTTTTGAAGATAATAAAAAAATAAAAATATGACTTTTGAAGAATATCAAAAACAAGCTCGCACAACAGCAATTTATCCAAACTTAGGGAATAACTTCATTTATCCTACCTTGGGTTTAGTGGGAGAGGCAGGAGAGGTGGCGGAAAAGATTAAAAAAGTTTTAAGAGACGGCGAAGGAAAAATAACTGAAGAAAAAAAGAATGAATTGAATAAAGAGCTGGGTGATGTGCTTTGGTATTTAGCCAATCTTTCAGTAGAGTTAGGGCTTTCTTTGGAAGAAGTTGCTCTCAATAATTTAGAAAAATTAAAGTCGCGACAAGAAAGAAATCAACTTCATGGTAGCGGTGATAATAGATAAGATTTATGAGAATCAATGTCATCAATGCCAGAGGGGAGAGCGAGTTGTTTTCTTTGGAAAAAGTTCGTCGTTCAGTAATAAAATCAGGAGGTTCTCAACAATTGGCAGAAAAAGTGGCTAGAGAAATTGAAACCCTGGTTTATCCAGGCATAGAAACAAAGCAGATTTTTAAGGCAGTTAAAGGCATTCTGAAAAGAGAAAATCTGGAAACATCAATGCGGTTTAGTTTGAGAGACGGGATAAGAAAATTAGGCCCAGCTGGTTTTGGTTTTGAAAAATATGCGAGTGAGATTTTTTCTGATCATGGCTATGCAGTTAAAACTAATCAATGGCTTAAAGGAAAATGTATTGATTACGAAACAGATATTTTAATTCAAAAAGCAAACACTCTTTTTATATCAGAATGCAAATACAAGAATAGAGCTGGAGAAAAAGTAGATGTTGGAGTTTGTTTAAAAGTTTACGCTTCTTTTTTAGACATTAAAAATGCTGGCCATCTTCTTAATGAAGCTAAGCCAATGGTGGTTACTAATGCTAAGTTTACTACCAAAGCCATAGCTTACAGCAATTGCCAAGGAGTGGAATTGCTGGGTTGGAATTATCCAGAGAATAGTGGCTTAGAATGTTTGATTGAAAGTAAAGGTCTTTATCCAGTTACTGTCCTTCCTTCTTTCCGAGGGGGTTTTGTTGATATTTTTGCTGCAGAAAATATTATGACTGTTAAGGATGTTTTTAAAACAGACATTGAAAAGTTAGCTCAAAAGGTTAGAATGCCTAAAGCTCAGCTGAAAAAGCTAAAAGCTGAAGCAGAATTATTAATAAACGAATAAAATATGTCTCTTCGTATAGGGATTGTTGGTTTGCCTAATGTGGGCAAGTCCACTTTATTCCAAGCTATTACTCAAAAACAAGTTGACCGGGCTAATTACCCTTTTTGCACCATTGACCCCAATATTGGCGTAGTAGCAGTGCCAGATGAGAGAGTAGACAAGCTAGCAGAGCTTACTCATTCTCAGAAAAAGATTTACACGACCATTGAGTTTGTTGATATTGCTGGTTTAGTTGAGGGGGCAAGCAAAGGAGAAGGTTTGGGCAATAAGTTTTTGGCTAACATTAGAGAAGTTGATGCCATTGTTTATATCCTTCGCTGTTTTAAAAACGAAAAGATTGTTAATGTCCGTTCAGAAATTAATCCTTTAAGAGATAAAGAAATCTTGGATACAGAATTAATTTTAAAAGACCTGGAAACGATAGAAAAAAGATTAAATTCTTTAGAGAGAGAGATAAAGGCAGGGGACAAGCAAGCAATGAAAGAAAAAGAATTGCTGACCAGGGTTAATGAAGAATTAAGACAAAGCCATCTTCTTTGCAATTTGCCTTGGACCAAAGAAGAGGAAAAGATAATCAAAGGCTATCAATTACTTTCTTTTAAGCCAAGGATTTATCTTTTGAACGGAAAAGAAGAGGAGTGTAATTTTAATTTAGGAGAAAATACTATTGTTTTGGATGTTTTAGGGGAAGCTGATTTGGCTGAATTAAATCAAGAAGAGAGAGTAGCTTTAGGAATTTATCAAGAGTCAAAGCTTAATGAGCTGATAAAGAAAAGTTATGAAATTCTTGATTTAATAACTTTTCTTACTACTGGACCTGATGAGACAAGGGCTTGGACAATTAAAAGAGGAGATAAGGCTCCTCAAGCTGGCGGTGTTATCCATAGTGACTTTGAGGAGTTTTTTATCAAGGCAGAGGTAATAAATTGGAAAGATTTATTGGAAGCTGGAGGTTTTACTAAAGCTAGAGAGAAAGGATTAATTAGGACAGAGGGCAAGGATTATGTGGTCCAAGATGGGGACGTGATTGAGATAAAGAGCGGGAAATAATGCGTACAAGATTATATAAAGTTTTCTGTTCAGACCGTTGACAGCATTTTGGGAGGAGGTATAATAGAAAACAATAAAGGTTGTATTTATTAATAATAAAATAAATATATGAAATCTCTCAAATCATCTTTTACTTTGATTGAAATCCTGGTTGTTGTTGTTATTGTCGGTGTTTTATCAGGAATTATTATTATCGGTATGAATCCTATTTCAAGCCAAGCCAGAGACAGCAAAAGAATAGTAGAAATGGATACTATTAGACAAGACCTTTGGACGGCAACTAATATGGGGCTTAATGGCTATCCTACTACCCCGGAAATAGACCCAGTAAACTTCCCAGGAGTCAGGGGCTGGTGTTGCGTAGGCCTAAGCACAGCAGAAGACCCTTACTGCATTAATCTTAATTCAGAGCTTTCAGATTTTACTTTACCTAGAGACCCTAGTTACAAACCAGGGAACAAGGAGTTTTGCTATATGTACAAATCAAACGGCACTACCTTTGACCTCTACACC
>CAZPGI010000004.1:20153-30569 GCA_964586365.1 uncultured Candidatus Saccharibacteria bacterium | reverse complement strand
TCAGTAGAAAAGTTCTGAAACTCATCAATATAAAGAATAAAATCTCTTCTCTCTTTTTCCGGAATGTCAACCCTAGACATAGCTGCCAGCTGAAGCTTAGTAATGAGAAGCGCTCCCAAAAGACGAGAATTGTCTTCTCCGATTCTTCCTTTAGCTAAATTCATAATCAGAATTTTTCTTTCGTCCATTATTTTTCTCATATCAATACTGGATTTTGGTTGGCCAATAATATTCCTAATCAAGGGAGCAGAAATAAATTGCCCTATTTTGTTCTGGATAGCTGCTGTTGCTTCCACTTCATATCTTTGATTGTATCTGGCAAACTCTTTAAGCCAAAACGTTTTAACAATTGGGTCTTTTACTTGAGCTACAATTTCGTTTCTCCATTCAGCATCAGACAAGAGCCTATTAATGCCCAAAAGAGTAGAACCAGGCACTTCTAGCAAAGCCAAAATGGCATTGTTTAAAATATATTCCATTCGGGAAGACCAGACATCAGGCCAAATTTTCTTAAAAACACCCATCAATCCGCCAGCAATCAAATGACGATAATCAGCATTAACATCTTCCATGATATTAAAAGCAATAGGGTTTTCTATATCAGCTGGGTTGAGATATACAACATCTTTAATTCTTTCTTCAGGGATAAAATTTAATATTTCTTCGGCCGCTTCTCCATGAGGGTCAACAAAACCCACGCCACAGCCATTACGGATTTCCTGAATAACCATATTTTTTAAAAGTTCTGTTTTGCCCATACCTGTTTTTCCAATGGTGTAAACATGACGTCTCTTGTCATCGTCCTTAATGCCAAACTTCTTCTTCTCTCCTCGAAAAGTAGTTTTGCCAAAAAATGTAATGTTTTCTTTTTTTTCCATAAATTATTTCTCAGTAGGCAAAATTGCTGGGGGCGCTCCTCTTTTTGTCTGAATTCTCTGCAAGGCTTGAGTAGGCACTGTTTCAATGGTGGGAAAGTGATAAATAGTAGCTAGTTCATCAATTCCAAGCAAAAAAGTTCCCCCCGGAAATGGATCAAAGGCAGACCTACGATTGACATAGTTCTCAAACATATTGCGCTTTTTAACATAAAGTCTTCTCTTGGTAAAAATGTCTGGTGATTGAATTTTGGTAATAGTTTTGCTCCAAGGCTTTACGCCGTTTAAATGCTGAGTAGTAAATTGAGTGAAAAAGCTTGGTCCATAGGCCTTGGCTCCGCCAAAGAAAACCTTTCTTTTCCCCACATAAACATATCTTAGAAACGACTGATAACAAACCTTTGATATCTTTCTTTCAATGGCAGCAACTATTTCTTTTTCTCCTGGAGTCATACGCATTTCCATGGGAAAGCCTTCTTCACTCTTTGATTCATTTTCTTTAAAAGGTTCGCCTAAAATCAAAATGCGCAAAGCATCAAGAAACATTGGATAAGACTCATTGTTGCTCTTGGTTTTAATCCTTTTCAAAAGTTTATCAATCACTGCTTTGCCTCTTTTAACATAATCATCTTCAGCCACACTGATAGGAGAAGCTACTATTTGAATCCAAAGATGTTCACCCTTTTTCATGGTAGAAATGGTTTCCAAAAGAGAAGATAAAGGGTCAACCATTTTTTCTTCTTTTCCTTCTGGATTTTCTTCAAAAAAATCAGGATAAGTCTTTAATGGATAAACATCTGGTTTAATGGGCATAAAATCACAACCCCACATTTCCCAATCCTTATTCGGTATATTTTGAGGTATACTTTTAGCATAATCTGAAACCTCTATAATTTCTATTTCCGGATATTGAGAATAAAGAGCTGATTCCACCAAACTTCTAGCTGTTTCTGGGGTTCTGATAAAAAAATGCGGTTCGCCGTCTATGCCCACTATTTCAAAAGAAACACTTGGCATTGTTTTGCCTTCAAAAAATGTTGTTCTCCAGTCCTTAGGAGGGTCGTAAATAGGCCAGATAGCGGAAAAAAAGTTCTCCATGGCTTTCAATGGTCTATTCACATGCTGAGGCACTTTTACTTCCAAAACTACTCTTTTAAAAGATTTGTTCCATTTTGTTTCCATAAAAAGAACAAAAGCAAAACGGAAAAAATATTTATAAAGAAAAAAAGGCAGGGCTACCCACCAAAACTGAACGACTATGTTTTTAAGAAGTAAAACGTAGGGAAAAAGAATTTCCACTACATTATTTAAGAATCTCGCTGTTTGGATAATAGTTTCCTCAGCCATTTAAGCTTCACGTATCTTATACCTTTTTTCTTTATTTTTTTCAAAAAGATTTTTATCTTGAAGGCCAGAAAAAATAGTTGATTCTTTTACCGTTCTTTGCTTTAAGACAGCATCAATTATTTCTTCCTTGGTCAGCGGTTGATTATTGACTCCTTTTAAAATCTTAATAATTACGTCTTTAACTGTGCCCGGCTCATAGCCCCAATCTTTTAAAGCATACAGTCCCCTACCCACTAAAACAAATTCATCGCTTCTTATCAATTCATTATGCACTGTTTGCGGATGGAGCTTTAAAGAACGACCGCCGTTGTTTTTCAATTCTTCATTTAAGGCATACATCAAATCAGTAATCTCTTTAAAATGAAGAGGCTTCTTTTTTTCTTCTAAAATTAAAACTATTTTATCTTTAACCGTTCGAGGATTGATTTCAGAAAAAAAAACCAACCCTATTTTCTGGCCATCTACTGATTGACGAATCTGCCTAGAGATTCCTAAATAAGAAGCAAGAGCTTCTTTGGTTAAGCCTTTTGTTTCTTTTAAGAGTTCTTCAAAAGATTTGGTCTTTTTTTCCTGCTTAAACTTTTCTACTAATTCAAGAACAAGCTTTTTAGCTAAAGAAGCTTTTTGAGAATTATTGTACCAAAAAAGATAAAAATATTTGCCCCCCTTATCTCTCTTAACCCCACCTGTTAAACTTAAAAGAAAAAGAGCTTGGTTTTTTGTTTGAGGATCAGAAGAAGCAACCAAGTCTTCTTCTTTTTTTACTCCTCCGGATTGTTCTAATTGCTTGTCAAAAAAAGCCTCTATTTTTTCAATATCTTTTTTTAACTCTGGAGCACTTACACTTTTTTTAATTCTCTCTAAACCGTCTGCTTCAATCTGCCTTACTCTTTCTCGAGTAATGCCATAGCTTTGGCCAATGCTTGCTAAAGATTCACTTTGACTATTTTTGTTCAAACCAAACCTGCGAATTATTATCTTTCTTGTTCTTTCTGGCAGCTGTTTTAAAAGTTTTTGAGTAAGTTCATTGTAATCTGTTTCCATATTTAAAAAATCATAACATTTTTAAAAATATTTGTCAAACTTTCTTCTTTCTTAATCCCAGCCAATAAACCAATAAAGGGCTGGCTAAAAAAACAGAAGAAAAAATACCGACAAAAACCCCAATACCAGCAGTCAAAGTAAAGTATTTCAAGCTCTCTTCATTGGAAAAGAAATAATAAAGAGCGCCTAAAGTAAAAAGTACGGTCAAAGAAGTGTTAACGCAGCGAGCAAAAGTTTCATTCAAGCTTTTGTTAACAATTTCTTCATAACTCATTGCTTTGTTTTTTAAGATGTTTTCCCTAATTCGGTCAAAAACAACAACCGTATTATTAATACAATAACCAACAATAGTTAAAAGAGCGGTTACTACTGGAATAGTTAATTGAGCCCCAGCATAATATCCCAAAACAGCTAAAACTCCCAGAGGAATAATCAAATCATGGAAAAGCATTAAGGTTGAAGAAAATCCATATTGAAAGGAAGTAACGGGGCGAGAAACATTTTTAAAAGCCAAGGCAATGTAAATAAGCATGGCTAATAAAGAAACAAGCACCACTATAATTGTTTTTTCTTTTAACTCTTTTCCTATTAAAGGACTGATGGTTTCTATGCCAGCTGAAGACTCTTCAATCTCTCCTGTTTTTTTTAACTCGGCAATTATGTTGTTATAGGTTTCGTTGGAAATGTCCTTTTTATTGATTTTAATTATCACTTCTGATTGGCCAACTGGCTGAACTTCAACCCCTTGCAATCCTTCAATCTGAGATAAAGCTTCTTTAATTTTTAAAACATCTGGTCTTTCTGTTTTGTATCCAATCGATAAAGAACTTCCTCCTTCAAAATCAATACCCAGCTTCAAACCAAAATGAAATATACAAAACAAGCTAGCTAAAACAGCAATTGCTCCGATGATTAAATATATTTTTGAATATTTTAAGAAGTCCATATTATATCCAAATGAATTTTATCTTTCCTAATTTTCCTCTAGCAAAAAGATGAAGAAGAACATTGGTAACCACAATAGCAGAAAACAAACTTACTAAAATACCTAAAATCAAGGCAAAAGCAAAAGCTCGGATAAAACTTGTTCCCAAGAAATACAGAATGAAAGCAACTATTAAAGTAGTAGCGTTTCCATCTCTGATTGAAGGCCAGGCTCTTCTTAGCCCTTCATCAATGCTAGTCAATAAATTCTTGCCTTGCTTTAATTCTTCCCTCATTCTGGAAAATATCAAGATATTGGCATCAACAGCCATGCCCACTGACAAGATAAAACCTCCAATGCCAGCTAAGGTCAGAGTAACTGGTACAAGCTTCATTAAAGCAAGCAAAAGAAAAACATAAAGAATCAAAGCTAAAGAAGCTAAGAGCCCTGGCAAGCGATAAATTAGAATAAGAAAAATCATAATCATTGCTACTCCTGTTACTCCTGCTTTAACCGCGTTTTCTAAAGAAATAGCTCCTAGGGTCGGTCCTATTTTCTGTTGAACAATAGGATCACCCAAGGGAACTGGCAAGGCTCCTTGATTTAATCTTTGAACCAATGTTTTTGCTTCTTCTACTGTCATATTGCCAGTGATCATGGCTTTTCCTCCAGATATTTTTTCGTTAACCCTAGGAGCATAAAGGTCGTTGCCGTCAATTTTGCCATCATTATTGGTATCAATAATAGATTGACCATCTAAAAATATAGCCAAAGTTTTGCCCACATTTCTAGCTGTAATTTCTTCAAACAGTTTAGCTCCTTCATCATTAAATTGAAGCTCAACAATCGGAGCATAAGTTGTTTGGTCAAAACTAAGAGAAGCTTTTTTCAAGTACCTGCCAGTTAAGCCAGTTTCTTGATAGGGAGATTCAAAGGCTAGCATCCAATTATCAGTTGTTTGTATTTCTTCTAACGTCTTTCCAGCGATTTCTTTCCTTTTATCAATTATGGCTTGAATTTCATCGGCTGGCTTTTCTTCCATAAACTCTAGCAAGGGAGTCTGTCCTATCCAACTAATAGCTGATTCAATGCTTTCCACTCCTGGCAACTCCACCACCAACCTATCCTCTCCGTAAACCTGCACTATTGATTCTGTTACTCCAAAGATATTGACCCTTCTTTCAATCACATCACGTAAACCTTGCATGACTTCTGACCTTTCTTTTTCTGGAATCTGATTTAAATCAGCGCGATATTCTAAATGGACTCCTCCTCGCAAATCTAAACCCAGCTTAAATTCTTTCTCAGGCAACAAAGGCATTGACCAATGATATTTATTGTTGACTGTCTTGATTAGGTTATTAGGATACTGAGGGAAACAAAAAACAGCTGAAACAAGACCTAAAAGCAATATCAGTAAAAAGGATATAGTAATCTGTTTATTGGTCATATTGTTGAAATATAAAGCAAAAATGAAATTTAGTCAAATGCTTTTATTAACCTTAGAATAAAACTATACCTCCAAATCATCAAGGATTAAAAACTATCTTGTTTATCTTTTCTCCTGCCCAAACATACATTACGCCCTTGCCTAACGCAACCGGGGCCTCCAGATTTATCTTTCCTCCAAAACTAGAAAATACTATATCATTATCCGGTTTTTCATCGGAAATATGGCTAAGGTTGTACGCTTTAATTATTCCTTCGTCAACAAAGTAAATATTTCCATTGATGTCAGATGTTATTGCCGAAACACTTAAATGGGGCGTACTATTGTTAAACCAATATTTCAGCCACATTGTTTCTCCTGTTTGGATATTAATGCCATAAAGACGCAAAACATAATTAGCGTAATCGCCAAATGAATAGCATTGCATAAAGAACTGATTGCCGCTTATTCCTATTGGATCAGCGCAAAGGTCTGTTCTTTGCCAAAACGATTCAGCCATATTGTCTTTATTTAAAGCATAGAAAATATTATAAGCCTTGCCCTCTTTATTATATCCTCCCTCTACGATATTAAACAAAAGCGTCCCTTGAGAAGAAAGAGATAGAGTATTAACATGTCCTGTCTTGTTCTTTTCTCCTTCATAGCCTTCATCATAAACTATTTCAAAGACCCTCTCTCCTATCTTTCCGCTGCTATTGAATTTAAATAAAGTAGTGTCAGCAAAGAAATAAAGATTGCCTTGATCATCTAAAACTAAATTGGAAAAATAGGTATAAGACTTACCTAAATCAAAAAATGTTACCTCAACTGTATTCTGCTTATCAGTCAAGACAAAGAAAGAACTTCCTCCGAGGAAATAAAGCTTCTTGTTTGGATCTATTACCAGCTCTCGTTGAGAATAAATCTGAGAAAAATTCTTCTGCCATTTTAATTTTCCTGAAGGGCTTAAAGCAATAAGATTATTATTATTAAAAGAATAAATGCTTCCATCGCTGTTTAAAAAGAGTTGGCCGCAGCCACTATCCACACAAGGATAATACCATTTTTGATTTTTATCGCTATAAGCAAATATTCCTTTCTGGATTCCTTCGGGAGGAACAAATGCTCCAGAAAAATAGATGTCCCCGTTTTCATCAATTAAAGGAGAATTAAGATACTCAACCCAATTTTGAGTTATTGTAACCAAAGCTGTAATTTCCCCCTTATTCTCATTAGTGGGCCCAGCTAACTTGCTTTCATTTCTTCGGCCATAATCTAAATAAAGCGATGGCTTAATATGCTGAGCAGGAGAAATAGAGTGGTTGACTATATTAGAAAGAGGTGAATAATTCAATTCTAAATCTTTAGCTTTTACGGCAAAAAAATAATTTGAGTCATAATAAAGGTCGGGAATCAAAACAGAAACCTTGCCTTCTTCTTTTTTAATTTCTGTTTTGACATAATCATTAATTGAAATTAAATTATTTGCGTCAATCTCTTGATTAAGAGAGTAATAAACTTCGTAGTCAAGGTCGGATTCAATTGTATCTTGATCTACTGAAGGCGTCCAAGACAAAACAAGATAATTTCTTCTATTTTCTGTTTCCTGAACATTTAAATCGCTTATTGCTTCTGGGGGATAAGATGGTTTGTCTAAAGGACTCGCTTTTTGCATTTCAAAATCCTTCAGATTGTCATTATTGTCAACATACTTTCCTTTAATATATTTTCTGCCAAAAACTCCTGTTTCGCTTAAAATAAAAGCTTGCCCTTCTCTTACTTCTGGCTCAGGACTACTAGCTTTATCTTTCCATCCCACTGCATCAATTTTTAGCGATTGAGCGTAAGCCATTTTCTCCTCTGCCGTCTTTTCTTCTTCTCCGGTATAAATAGGATTGTTTGAAAATAAAGCCAAAGAAGCAGTAGAATTGTTCAGTTGAAAAGGATTAAAATTACCGCTTTCCAGTAAAAGATAAGAATTAGCACCAATTGTCTTTCCTTGAAGCGCCCATTTATCGCTAGGGTTGCTCCAATCATGTCTTGGCTTACCCTCTGCGTCAAAAGTATTAGCAAAATAGGCAAGATAATAACAATTGCTCTCCTCTAAACATAAATTAATGTCTTCTTCTGATTGGTTGAATAATTCTACGTATTCATTGTCTCCCAAGCTTATCTCTGAAATGATTACACCATTAGCTACCTGCTGTTCTTCTTCTTTTTTCTCGCTTCCCTTTTCTTCTAATTTTTCACTGTTTGTCTTCTTAGGTGTTCCCCACAGACCACTTACCCCATCTGGCAAAGATAAAGAATAGGTATGCCAACCATTTAAATCATCATTTCTTTCCATTGTTTTCTTCTCCTTACCGTCTCCAGCCGGCCAGTTTTCTTCTGCCTTAACCTCATCAACCAACTCACAGTTAGCACTAAAAAGCCTTAATGATTCATTGGTATCAGCTAATGCTCCAGAATACTTTTTATCTAAAGGTATGTTAGGAACGGAAACATCATCTGTTCTTTCTAAAAGATAAAAACCGTTAGCAGCAATAACATCAATAGCGCTAAAAACCACTTTAATCTGACCGTCTTTATCTAAAAGTTGCCAACCATTAAGATTTACATCTTGTCCAGAAACATTTTTCAATTCTATCCACTCATCACTAGAGCTTGTTTGCGTTCCCATCCAAGCAACTTCATTGATTATTACCGGTGTCAAAAGAGAATTATTCAAATTGCTTTGAGAACAATAGGAAATAATAATTCCTCCGCCTCCAAAGCTACCCGAAGTAGTACCTGAGCTGTAGTTGCTTGAGTCTTTACTTGCCGAACTAGAACTCTCTTCATTATTATTTTCTTGAGTTTCAACCTTAAGACTATTCTCTTGCTTTGGCGTTCCAAAAATATTCATACAACCAGTTCCACTGTAAGCATGCCAAGTCAAATCATCTCCTCTCTCCATAGTACGTTTTTCTTCATTATCTCCAGCTGGCCATTGAGAGTTGGCTTCAACAAAATCTTGAAGTTCGCAATTAGAATCAAAGAGAAAAAGCGCTTCATCTTTATTGGCCAAAGCACCAGAATAAATGAAATCAGCTTTGATAAAAGGAACAGAATCATCGTCTGTCCTTTCTAAAAGTAAAAGTCCGCCCGAAAGAAGAAAATAGTCTTCTTTAAAAACTAGATTTATCTGTTTGTCTTTATCGTACAAGCTCCAGCCTTTAATATTAATGCTGGAATTGCTGATATTCTTCAACTCAATCCATTCATCGTTAGCACTATCTTTAGTTCCCATCCAAGCTACTTCATTAATTAAAACCTTATTTCTTTTAGGATTAGTACTGTTTAAAACACATTCTTGTTTCGGTTGTTCTTGTTTCGGTTGTTCTTGTTTCGGTTGTTCTTGTTTCGGAGACTCTACTTCCTTTATTATTGTTTCCGGAACAAGTGTCTTTACTGGTTCTTCCTTTTTTTCTTCTTTAACAACAGGTTGATTGTTGACATAAGTATTAACATTACTAGACATTTCCTGAACTTCTTGTTTCACTTCTTGGCTTTGTTCTTCATAGGGAAGGTATTGCACTACTTCTCCTTTTGATTGAAAAAGCTTACCAAATAATCCAGTTACGTCATCAATCATTCCTTTTAAGGGATTAACGATGTATTTATCCCAAAAAGAAACCGGCCTGAAACCAAAATCAGGAACATTAGCTGGGAAATAGACAGAAATTGAAGGGTCTCCGTACCAAGAATAATCCCAAGAGAAGTTCTTTTTACCAATCACTCCTTTAAATTCTGCCACGAAAGGAGGAATCTTTTCTCCCTCAGGAAGGTCACTCACAAAACCCATAATCATTCCTATCGAACCATGACTTACTGGAGGCTCTAAAGCATAAGGAGAATATATTCTTACCACAATATTTCCCTTTTCTTCGTCAATGGGAGTATAAACCATTATGTATTGCAAACTAGAATCAACCTTTACTTCTCCGGTATTGTAATTTACTCCTATCGCCCCAAAAGCTACCTTAACCTTACTATTGAAAAGTTGCTGTTTTGCATATTCTACAGACCGAGAAACAGTTTCTTTCTCTAGTTTTTCTATCACTGTGTTCATTACGTTATCAGATGTTACTGTTCTTACAATTTCTGCCACTGCTTTTATTACATTTACTGATACTTCTATGGGAAGTTCCTGGAAAACGTAGTTCCAAGCGTGGTATTGATTTACTTGTTTTAAAAATGACAATACTGTTTTTTCTCTGGGATCACTATATCCATTTGCTTCTAGGGCTGTCCATTTTGCAAAAAGTTTAGCAGAAAACTTTCTTAATATATTTTCCGCCTCAAACTCAGAGAAAGTCTGTGGCGTCTTTTCGGAAAAACCAAAAAGATTAATTTCTATTGCCGATGCCCTTAAAGGTATCGCCAAAAAGCAGATTAGTGATGAAACTAATACTGCACTAAAGAGGAATTTTTTAATTTTCATTTTAATTTATACAAACCGAGTTGATGAAAGAGTTAAACTCTTCAAGGCATCTTTCTTTATCTTGACCGACAAGGTAAACATAAAAAGCAAAAACCTTATTGGGCTTACTAGGAATTTGAATGAAAACATTGCTTCCTTCCCCACCTGCTAAAGTATAGGTATATTTAACAGCATTCAAGTTATTTATTTTTACTTTCTCGTATTTACTTGTATCTGTGCTATTGTTTTCTGCGTATCCTTCTAAATTTGCTAGATCGTTTACAAAGTCATAACTAATCCCATGGGCAGAGTTTAAAGAAAAGACGACGTCTAT
>CAZPGI010000004.1:0-20053 GCA_964586365.1 uncultured Candidatus Saccharibacteria bacterium | reverse complement strand
CAATAATATAACTGCGCAAAGTACAATTAAAAATGTCTTTAAGCTTTTATTCATAAAGATTATATGTATTATAATAATTTATCTTACACGCACTCTAACTTAAAAGTTAGAATAAAATATAATGAAAATATAATAAAGAGCTAGTAATAAAGAACTAATAGTTTATTTTTAAGCAATAGCTTAAAAAATGAAAAATGCTGAGACTATTATCGCATTAAATAATAATTTTAGCAATGCTTATTTTTACGCTTATACCTAAAAAATAAATGACGCATTAGATATTTTTGTATTATGTAAACAAAATAAAGACGCTGTTAAAACAGCATCTGGTTTTTTCAAAAATGTTTTGAATTGGAGTGGTTTCTGAGACAACTCTCTTCCCTTCTTTTGAGATAAGACAATTATTTTTGATAAAAATTAAGAAAAAGAGTTGTTTTTGTCAACCTTTCAAAAACTCATGACCCAAACCAACTACCTTAGCCCCAGTAAAAACTAGAAAAGTAGCAAAAACAATCCAAGCTAGCATATTTAAAGATAAATTTATGGCATTGGCTGGAATCAATTGACTAAACTGATCTTGCAAGGCTTGATTAATCAATGCTTGAGGGTCAAGCGTTCCATTACTTGAAGAGGAGGCCTTTCCAGTTTCTTTTTGAACAAAAAGTTGAGGAAACTCTTTTTCAGCAGTGAAATAATAGTAAGAAGAGGAAATAGCCCAGAAAATTATAGCCAAACCAATAAGAATAAGAATCCAGCCAAGAACTTGTTTAAAATTGATGTTCATAGATTAAAGACCGGCAAAAGCTCTAATTAAAGAAACAGGAATTACAGAAACAAAGCCATTGGCATCTTTAAGGGCCAAACCAACAATCTTGTTATCAACACTGAAAACTGGACTGCCATTTACGGCTTCTACTTCTCTAATATTTGTTTTTATTAAATCAGAATCAAAGCTTTTGACAATTCCTTCATTAACTGATAATTCTCCTGAAGCAAGATAATAAAGAAGGTAGATTCTTTTACCAATTTCCATTTTCTCATAATTAAAGAAACCGCTAGTAGAAAGTTTATCTTTATCAATCTTAAGCAATGCTAGATTTTGATTAATATCTTTTTTTAAAACCTGACAAGGATATTGTTCTCCGTTTACCAAACAACTAACTGCACTTTTAGCCGTTACATTGCTAGCCAAAGTAATAGCCAAACCATCAGAAGTTAAAACAAGACCAGAAAAAGAAGAGTCATCTTGCTTTCCTTGGAATAACGACCTTTTAGTCTCTTTAATGCTTTCCATTAAAGCGGTATTCTGTTCAATATACACCCTTTCTTCTGTTTGATTGATAACCAAAGGAGAGAAAAGGCTATTGTTTTCTTTAAAACAAAAGGATAAAACTAAAAGACCGCCAAAAGCTCCTGAAACAACCATTAAAAACAAGTTTAAAACATCTTTTTTCTCCATGCTATTTTTTACCGCTTAAGAGGGCTGGTTTTTTCTTATAATCTACATTCAAAATAATTTCTTTGTTTTCTAAATCAACTGTTGCTCTGTTTCCTTCTTTAACTTCTCCGATTACCATCTTCAGGGCCAAAGGGTCAAGAATTATTTTCTGGATTAATCTTCTTAATGGTCTGGCTCCATAATTAGGGTCAAATCCCTTTTCTGCCAAATAATCTTTGGCTTTTTCTGTTACAACAAGTTTTATATTTTTTTTATCCAATCTTTTTTGAACTTTGTTTAATTCTAAGTCAACTATTTGTTTTATCTCTTTCTGTCCTAAGTAATCAAAGATAATAATTTCATCAATTCTATTGATAAACTCTGGTCTAAACCTTTCCCTCAAAGCATTTTGAATCTTTTCTCTTAAATCTTCTTTCTGGCTTATTTTTCCGCCATCAACAAATCCTAAAGGAGCTTCCTTAGCGATAATTTCTGAACCCACATTAGAAGTCATAATAATTATAGTATTCTTAAAAGAAACTGCTCTTCCTTTAGCATCAGTTAATCGGCCATCTTCTAAAACCTGAAGAAGGATATTAAAAACTTCAGGATGGGCTTTTTCTATTTCATCTAACAGAATAACGCTATAAGGTCTGCGCCTTACTTTCTCAGTGAGTTGTCCGCCTTCATCATAGCCAACATAGCCAGGAGGGCTACCAATCATTTTGGAGACATCAAACTTTTCCATGTACTCAGACATATCTACTCTAATTAAAGCATTTTCGTCATTGAATAAAAAACCTGCCAAGGCTTTAGCTGTTTCTGTCTTACCTACTCCAGTTGGTCCAAGGAAAAGGAAAGAACCTAATGGCCTTGATTCCTCAGATATCTCTGCCCTTGCTCTTCTGATAGCATTAGAAACAGCTTTAATAGCTTCTTCTTGGTCAACGATTCTCTTCCCTAAAATCTTCTCCATGTCTTTTAGCTTGACTGCTTCTGATTCCAATAATTTAGTAACCGGTATGCCTGTCCAGCGAGAAACTACCCTAGCGATTTCTTCTGGCCCTACTTCCTGTTTAAGAATAGGATTCTCTTTTTGTAAACGAGTTAATTTTGATTCTTGCTTTCTCAATTTGGAAAATAGATCAGGTAAAATACCATATTTTATCTCAGCCACTTTTTGTAAATCCCCTTCTTTCAAAAACTTCTCTAACTCATATTTCTTTTTATCAATTTCTTCTTTAAGTTGCTTAATGCTAGCAATCGTCTCTTTTTCAGTTTTCCAACGGGCAGAAAAAGCATTAGCTTTTTCTTTAAGCTCAGCTAGCTGTTTATCAATTATTCTCTGTCTTTTGGTATCACTTTCTTCTTTTTTTAAAGCCTCTTTTTCAATTTCCAATCTTTGAATCTCTTTATTGAGATTTTCTATTTCTGCTGGATTTGATTCTATCTCTAATCTCAGAGCCGAAGCTGCTTCATCCATTAAATCAACTGCTTTATCTGGCAAAAAACGGTCAGGAATATAACGAGCAGAAAGTTCTGCCGCAGCCACTAAAGCTGAATCTTTTATCTTCAAACCATGATGCAACTCATACTTTTCTTTAATGCCTCTTAAAATGGCAATTGTATCTTCAATGCTTGGTTCAGCAACATAAACTGGTTGAAACCTTCTTTCCAGGGCAGGGTCTGATTCAATGTGCTTTTGGTATTCTTTAAGAGTAGTTGCTCCAATTGCTTTAAGCTCGCCCTTGGCTAAAGCTGGTTTCAAAAGATTAGAAGCATCAATAGCTCCTTCAGCTGAACCAGCTCCAATCAAAGTATGAAGCTCGTCAATAAATAAAAGATATCTACCCCCTGCTTTTTTTACCTCTTTTAGCAAGGCCTTAATTCTTTCTTCAAACTCTCCCCTATATCTAGTGCCAGCAATTAAGGCCCCCAAATCCAAGCTGATAAGTTCTTTGTCTTTTAGGCTTTCTGGCACCTCTCCTTTAACAATCTTTTGAGCTAAACCTTCAACAATAGCTGTCTTGCCTACCCCAGCCTCACCAATAAGAACAGGATTGTTCTTAGTTCTTCTGGAGAGAATCTGCATTACTCTCCTTGTCTCTTCTTCCCTACCAACAATCGGATCAAGTTTTCCTTGCCTGGCCAGATCCGTTAGATTGCGACAATATGTTTCAATAATATTGTATTTTGTTTCTGGGTCAGGACTTGTTACTCTTTCCCCTCCCCTTAATTGATTGAATAACTTTAAGGCTGTGCTGTAATCAAGCTTTTGATCTTCAACGGCTTGTTTTAAATAATTCACCCTATCTAGAACATTTCTGGCAATAGTTTCAGTAGCTAAAAGAGCTAAAAACAAATGCTCAAGAGAGATAAACTCATCATTAAGATTCAAAGCTTCTTCTCTAGAACGCTCTAAAACCTTAGCCATGTCTTGGGTTAGATAGAATTGATTGATAGCTTGATTTCCAGAAACAGCCGGTATTTGATTCAATTTTACTCTTGTCTTTTTCTGCAAATCTTCAATATCAACATTTAAACGATTTAAAAGACTAATAACAATATTATCTTGCTCAGAGATAATGGCGTAAAGCAAATGAAGAGCGTCAACTTGCTGATGGCCCATATCGCGAGCCACATTTTGCGCCTCCACCATTATTCTTTGGGCCTTATTGGTAAAATTTGTTCCATCCATATTTATTAATAATATATTAAAATCTTAAAAAAATCAAAAGCGGAGAGGGAGGGATTCGAACCCTCGGTACTTTTACATACACAGTCTTTCCAGGACTGCCAATTAAACCACTCTTGCACCTCTCCAAAATCAATCAATCAATCTGCATGCTGGTAAGAGCCTTGATCCTTTCTTCCACTGACGGATGCGTCATAAAAAGCTTATTCAGCCAATTCCCATTTTCTCTGAATGGAGAAGCAATAAACAAATGAGCTGTGGCTGGAGTAGCGGTAGAAAGCTCATTCTCATCGGCAGCTATCTTTTCCAAAGCGCTAGCCAATCCTTCTGGATAGCGAGTAAGCAAAGCGCCAGAGGCATCAGCCAAAAACTCTCTTTGTCTGGAAATAGCCAATTTTAGTAAATTAGCAGCCAAGGGAGCAAAAAGAACGGCTACGATTCCCACAAGAGCAAGTAAAAAGGAAGAATTATTGTCTTCATTACTTCTTCTACTTGAACTCATTCTTAAAAAAGCATCAGAAAGAAAAGCTACTATTCCCACCAAAACAACTACCACTGTTTGTAAAAGAATATCTTTGTTCTTAATATGGGAAAGTTCATGAGCAATCACTCCTTCCATCTCTACTCTTTCCAGTTTTTCTAACAATCCTCGAGTAAGAGCAATAGTTGCGTGATTCTCATCTCTGCCCGTAGCAAAAGCATTGGGCTGGTCTTCTTCTAAAACATATATTTTGGGCAAGGGCAAACCAGCAGTAATACAAAGATTTTCTACCAAACGATAAACCTCTGGATTATCTTCTTTTTTTAAAGGACGAGCATTAGACATTGTTAAAACAACTTTATCAGAAAACCAATAAGAAGAAATACTGGTTAAGATACTAAAAACAATGGCAAAGTAAAGAACCCCCGGAGCATTTAAAAGATTACTAAAAACCCAACCTAGAATAATGATTAAAACTAAAAACGCAGTGATTGAAAACCAAGTTTTACGAACGTTTGATTCTGATTGAGAATACAAATTAGCCATTACCTATTTTTTAACAATTCCCAATCTTTTCTGGTCTCTTAGGCTTAGCTTTTTGCCGTATTTCTTTCTTAGGCTCTTCTTTTGCTTAATAATTACCTTCTTAATATTTTTCATATCTATTTATTAAAATCAATCTTTGGCGCTGCCTGTTCTCCCTCTCCTGCTTGGAAGAACTCAACTGGCTTAAAGTTAAACATATTAGCCACGGCATTAGAAGGAAAAGTTTCTATCTTAGTATTCAAAGCAAGAACGTTGCTATTATAAAATCTGCGAGCAGCTTGAATCTTGTTTTCAGTATCAGTTAATTCTCTTTGCAATTCCAAAAAGTTCTGCGAAGCTTTTAATTCAGGATAACTCTCGGACAGGGCAAAAATAGACTTCAAGGTTTGATTAAGAGCATTTTCTGCTTCGCCCTTTTCTTTAACTCC
The DNA here is from genome assembly GCA_964586365.1 of uncultured Candidatus Saccharibacteria bacterium. Lineage (GTDB taxonomy): Bacteria > Patescibacteriota > Minisyncoccia > Minisyncoccales > Minisyncoccaceae > Microsyncoccus. The sequence continues at coordinate 14,465 of CAZPGI010000004.1, read as the reverse complement.
TTGAGCGCTCATAGCCATATTTCTTGCCTGAATAACTTTCTCAAAAGTTTCTTTTTCGTGGCTAGCATATCCTTTAACTGTCTCTACCAAATTAGGAATCAAATCATATCTTCTTTTTAATTGAACATCGATGTCTGACCAAGCTTCTTTTACCCTGTTCCTTAAAGAAATTAAGGAATTATAAATTAAAACAAACCATAAAACCAAAACGGCAATTAAAATTAAAAGAATTATTAATGCTTCCATAATATAATAATTTGTATTTTATTTTTTAAAACTGACCTTTGAAAGATTATAGCAAAATTAAGGAAAATAACAAGGGTTAAAAACAGGGCTTTAATGCCCTGTTTTTCTTTAATACATTCCTCCCATTTCTCCAGGGCTTAATTTTTCAGTATTCTTTTCTTCTGGCTTGTCCACAACAATGCATTCAGTGGTTAAAAGCATTGAAGCAGCAGAAACAGCGTTTTCAATACATGACCTCACCACTTTGGCTGGATCAATAATTCCTACTTCCAACAAATCTTCAAACTTTCCCTCCAAAGCATTATATCCTTGAGTCAAAGGAAGTTTCTTCACCTCCGCTGCAATAACTGCACCATCTTTGCCGGCATTTTCAGCAATCCTTCTAATTGGTTCTTCCAAGGTTCTTTGAAGAATCGCTATGGCTACTTTTTCTTCTCCTTGAAGGTCTAGTTTCTCTAGGGCTTGCTGACATCTTAAAAGAGCCACTCCACCCCCTGGCACCACTCCTTCTTCAATCGCCGCTCTTGTAGCAGCCAAAGCGTCTTCTGTCTTATGCTTTTTGGCTTTTTGCTCTACTTCAGTTGCTGCTCCCACCTTAATCACCGCTACTCCACCCACTAACTTAGCTAAACGCTCTTGAAGATTTTCTTTCTCAAACTCAGATTCTTCTTTTTCAATCTGGGTTCTCAATTGATTTATTCTTTTTTCAATTTCTTTCTTTTCTCCCTTACCCTCAACAATGGTCGTTTTTTCTTTAGTAGAAACAACTCTTCTTGCTCTACCCAATTGCTCTAATTCAACATTTTCCAAGCTCATTCCCATTTCTTCGGAAATAACTTGACCACCAGTGACAATAGCAATATCTTGAAGCATTTCCTTTTTTCTGTCTCCATATCCTGGAGCTTTAACTGCCAAAGCATTAAAAACTCCTCTCAGCTTGTTAACAATAAGGGTGGCTAAAGCTTCTCCGTCAACATCTTCAGCAATAATTAAAACATTCTTTTCTCCAACAGCTACAATTTTTTCCAACACTGGAAGCAACTCTTTAATTGAAGAAATCTTTTTGTCAGTGATAAGAATATATGGGTCTTCTAACTGAGCCTCCATTCTTTCTACATCGCTTACTAAATAGGGAGAGATATATCCTTGGTCAAATTCTAAACCTTTAACAATCTCCTTTTCCATGCCCAATGTCTTTGACTCTTCAATGGTAATTACTCCATCTTTGCCCACTTCAACAATAGTTTTAGCAATTAAAGAACCTAATTCCTTGTCTTCAGCAGAAATAGTCGCTACTCTGGCATAATCTTCTTCTGAAGAAATCTCTTTTTTCATTTTCTTTATCTCAGCAACGATTACTTCACACCCTTTTTCTAAGCCTCGTTTAATTGCTAAGGGATTGGCTCCAGCAGTAACATTCTTTAAACCTTCTCTGATCAATGATTGCGCTAGTAAGGTAGCTGTAGTCGTACCGTCTCCAGCCAAATCATTAGTCTTTTCTGCCACTTGCTTTACTATTTCTGCACCAATGTTTTCTGCTTTGTCTTCTAACTCAATCTCTTTGGCAATAGTTACGCCGTCATTAGTAATAGTCGGAGAGCCATAGCTTTCTCCCAAAACCACATTTCTGCCTTTTGGGCCAAGAGTAATAGCCACAGCATTAGCCAGCTTATCTACTCCGTTTTTCAACTTGCTTCTAGCTTCTTCGCCGTAAAAAATTTGTTTTGCCATATTTTTTATTCAACAATAATCGCCAAAATGTCATCTTGGCTGGCGATAAGATATTCTTTATCTTCGACCTTAATTTCTTGAGGGCCGTATTTGGTGAAAATCACCTTGTCTCCCTCTTTTACTTCCATCGGAATTTTTTTACCCGAGGAATCAACCTTACCCAGACCAACAGCAATCACTATTCCCTGCTCTGGTCTTTCCTTTTCCGCTGACTGGGGAAGAAAAATACCTCCTTTTGTCTTTTCCTCTTCTTTAAGAGGCTCAATAATAATATGATCTGAAATTGGTTTTAATTTCATAATTAAATTAATGATTAAAATTAGCAATTACGACCTTTGATTGCTAATGCCATTTTAGCCAATTAAAAATTTTTGTCAACTACCCTTTGGGCATACTCTCCTTTGCTGATATTTCCTACTGCCAATAATCTGTCCAAGCCAGCAAAATACTCGTTCTCAATCCAAGAAATAGGAAGAACTTCATTAAATATCCTAAACTCGTCTATTTTCCCTTTAAAAGGATAACTACTGGTTGAGCCATTATATGTTCCAAAATACAGATTACCGTCATCAACCGACAAGGCTGAAGTTAATGTTTTCGGGTCATTGGTATAAGTACCATTTTTGTATAATTTCAATGTTTTGCTTGAATTATTAAAAGTAAATACAAAAAATGTCCAAACATTGGGTTTAAAAACATTGGCAAAAGAAACAGAACTATAACTAGAACCGTTTGCCCATTGATAATAGATATTAGCTTTGTCTGTTCCACCGGCATAGCACCAGAAAAAACCATTAGAGCTTGATTGAGCAGCTCTGTTAAACAAAGTCGGATAGGTTTTTGTTCCTACTCCATTATATGCCCAAAAAGAAATTGTATAATTACCATTAAGGTCCAAACTATCATTATCAGGAATAGTAACAAAATCATCACTTCCATCAAATTCTAAACAATTACCAGAAATACAATCAGTTCCTCCTCTTACCACCACCCCACCATTGACGCTAGAAGCATCATTAGCTCCCCAAGTATCTTTAACATCAGCCAGGGTAGCTGCTGAACCAGAAACGGTTAATCCATCAAACTTCCATTCAGAAACAAAATTAGCTGGCAAGGCAGTTAAAAGAGATAGAGCAAATTTTTTGCCGTTGGCTATCTCAGCTTGATAAGTTGCATCTTGACGTCTTGAAACAAAAATCGCGGTAAGGATACCGATTATCACTATTACTACCATTACTTCAATTAAAGTAAATCCTTTATTGTTTTTCATATTAATATATTATATCCTAAAAACAAAAAGTAGCCAAGGGAGTTGACTTTATTTTCTTTTCTGGTATTATTTAATCAAATGCGTAGCTTCTTATCTAAAATCCTTTCCGGCATTATCGGAACAGCCTTATCCTTGTATTTTATCAAGGGAATAACCTCAGACAACACCTTAAGCTCTATCTTGTTAGTAGGAACAATTATTGGTCTTTTAAACTTTTTTGTTCGTCCTATTCTTAATTTTATCACCTTTCCTTTAAGAGTAATTACTTTAAATCTTTTTTCTCTGGTAATTATTATGTTTTTAATTTGGGTAGTAGATTGCATTTTCCCTAGCGCTATGTTTGAAATCACTGGCTTAGCTAATCTTTTCTGGATGTCGCTAATTGTTTGGGGAACAGAAATGCTTTTCTCTATCAATAAGAAATAAAATGAATCAAACAATTCTTATCATTCAGTCAATTGTCGCTTTAATTTTAATTGTCCTTATTCTTCTTCAAGAAAAAGGGACTGCCTTGGGTTCTGCTTTCGGCGGAAGCGGAGAATCTTACAGTACTAAGCGCGGCCTTCAAAAAAACATCTATTGGGCCAGTATTGTCCTTACAGCTATTTTTATTGCTTTGGCTATCTACAATCTAAGAGTATAAACATGCCCAGTTTTAAACAATGGACTCAATTCTTGAAAGTTTTCAATAAAAAAGAGAAGGTTATCTTCTTTGCTTTATTAATAATCTTTATTACTTCTCTTGTCTTTTTGGTTTCAGCTTTTGTTCAAAAAAACACCAGCATAATCCCCAAAGAAGGAGGGGGGGCGAGAGAAGGCGTTGTTGGTCAGCCTCAATTCATTAACCCTCTTTACGCTTATTCTTCAGAAATAGACAAGAGCATTGCTGAACTAGTCTTTTCCAGTCTTTTCTCTTTTGACAGCCAAGGCAATATTGTTCCTGATTTAGTTGAAAATTATCAAATAATCGATAATGGAAAAAGTCTAGAAATCTCTCTTAGACAAAATGCTAAATGGCACGACAATCAACCTCTTACTGCTGATGATGTACTTTTTACTTTGGATTTAGTTCAAGATCCTAATTATTTAAGCCCTTTACGAGCTAATTTTCAAGGAGTAGAAGGAGAAAAAATGTCTGATTATAAGATTCTCCTGAAATTAAAACAACCCTATTCTGGCTTTTTAGAAAACCTGGCTAATTTAAAGATATTGCCCAAACACCTTTGGCAAGACATCCCTGCTTCTCAGGTAATGAGCAATACTAAACTGAATCTACTCTCCCCCATTGGTTCTGGCCCTTATCTAGTTAAAGAAGTAATCCAGAACAAAGATAAAACCATTAAATCAATTACCTTAGAAATAAATAAAAAATATTACAAAGAAAAACCGCACCTTAAAATCTTTGAGTTTGTCTTTTTTGATAAAAAAGAAGACTTAGCTAATGCTTTGAAAAAGGGTGTGGTTGATTTGGGCTTATTGGAAACAGCTGGAGAACATGATTTAAATCAATTTTCAAACTCAAACATTTATTTTATCAAAACTCCAAATTATTACAGCCTTTTTTACAACAACTCAAAAAAGCCTTTGGACAATAAAGAGGTAAGAAAAGCTCTGGATATGGCTTTAAACAAAGAAGAAGTTCTGGAAAAAGCTATTGGTCAAAAAGGAGAAATAGTTAATTCCCCTATTCTTCCCAATTTTTACGGGTTTAATGAACCAGAGAATCTTTCAACCTACAATCAAGAAAAGGCTAAAAGCATTCTTCAAGACCAAGGGTTTGAAGAAAAAAACGGAGTTTTAACCAAAACAATCAAAAAAACTTCTGGCTTTGAATTTAAACAAGTCCTCCAGCTAGGAAGCAAAAATGCGGAAGTAGCCAAGCTTCAAGAATGCCTAGCTCAATATCCTGATATTTATCAAGGAGACATTACTGGCTATTTTGGTGAACAAACTAAAAATGCTGTAATTCTTTTCCAAGAAAAATACAAAGATGACGTCTTGACTCCCAATGGTCTGGAAAAAGGAACAGGAAAGGTAGGAACAACTACTATTAAAAAGCTAAATGAAATTTGCTTCACTATTCCTGACGAAGAAATATCTTTAAGCTTTACTATTAAAACAGCTAACAGCCCTTCCTTATTAAAAGCAGCTCAGGACATAAAAGAACAATGGGGAAAAATAGGAGTAAAAGTAGACATTAAAGAGCTTGACAGCTCAGAAATTAAAAAAACAATCAGGGATAGAGATTTTAATATTCTTCTGTTTGGAGAAAAATTAGGAGGCATTCCTGACCCCTTACCTTTTTGGCATTCTTCCCAAATAATTGACCCTGGCTTGAACATTGCTGTTTACGAAAACACTGATGTTGACCAACTTTTAGAAAAAATCAGAACTTATGCTGATCCTCAAGCAGAAGAAAGGAAAAAAGGCTTAGAAAGTTTTCAAAACCTTTTAATCAATGACTGCCCAGCAACTTTCCTTTATTCTTCTTACAGCGCTTATGTAATAAACAAAGATATTAAGGGGATTGAGCTAAACAAGATATCCGATTCATCCAAAAGGTTTGTCGATATTAAAAATTGGTACATTAACCAAACAAGAATATGGAACCTGACGTTAGGTATTTAGATGAAATGAGAAAATTGTTTATTGACTCTTCTGGGGTCAAAGAAAACCTCCCTCTTTATTATATGTACCGAGGGATAAAGGAAGAAAACGGATTAAGATATGATATTACCGTTCTTCCCCCTTTATTGATTGGAGAAGAGTTTAATAAAACAAAAGGCCATTGCCATTGCTCTGGACACGAAGAATTATATATTGTCTTAAAAGGCCAAGCCTTGTTCTTGATGCAAAAAGAAGAAAAAGGAGAAATAAAAGATGTTTATTACATAAAAGCAGAACCAGGGGAAACAGCCATTGTTCCTAAGGGCTACATTCATTTTACTATTAATCCTAGCCTAAAAGAAACTTTGGAAATAGCTAATTGGGTAAGCATTAATTGCTTGTCTGATTATCAATCAGTAGAAGAAAAAAAGGGGGCCTGTTATTACTATACAATCAAAGGTTGGGTAAAAAATAATAATTATAAAAAAGTTCCTCCGATAAGAGAGGAAGAACCATTAAAACAAGAACCTAAAGAACTTAATTTCTTAAAATAATAAATATAAACTTATGGAGAAAAAACAACACTCACGAAGGCAAAAACCCTTCAGAAAACCTTTCACCCAAGAAGAGTTGAAAGTAATTCCATTGGGCGGCTTAAGCGAAGTCGGCCGGAATATGATGCTTCTGGAATACAAAAACCAGATTTTAATAATTGATGTCGGCTTCAGAATGCCAGAAGAAGATATGCCGGGAATTGATTATATCATTCCTGACATTTCCTATTTGCTAAAAGACAATAAATACAAAAACGTTGTCGGCGTTTTAATCACTCACGGTCACTATGACCATATTGGAGCCATCCCCTATATCCTTCATCGCCTCGGCAATCCGCCTGTCTTTGCCTCTCCTTTGACAAAAGGCATTATTTTAAAAAGGCAAGACGAATTTCCTGAACAGCCCAAATTAAACATCAATGAGATCACTCACGGATCAAGAATAACCCTTGGCGTTTTCCAAATTGAATTCTTCCGTCAAAATCATAATATTCCTGACAATATGGGCATTTTCATTAAGACTCCGGCTGGAAACATTATCCACACTTCTGATTTTAAATTTGACAATTTTCCGGTCAACGAAAAACCAACTGACTTTGCCAAATTAGCGGAAATAAGCAAGAGAGGTATTACTCTCTTAATGTCAGATTCTACTGGAGCAGAAGAAGAAGGCCATTCTTTGTCAGAAAAACAGATATTTGAAAACATGGAAAAGATTTTCAACCAAGCCCAAGGCAGAATCATTATTGCTACTTTTTCTTCTTTAATAAACCGAATCCAACAAGCCATTACTCTTTCTGAAAAATACGGCAGAAGAGTGGGATTTATTGGTCATAGCATGAAAAGTAATGTAGAAATTGCTAAAAAATTAGGCTATTTAAAATCTCAAAAAGGAACTTTCTTGAAAAAAATAGCTGAAGCCAATAATTATCCTGATAAAAAAATAACTATCCTTTGCACCGGAGCCCAAGGAGAAGAAATGGCTGGTTTAATGAAAATAGCTACCAAAGAACATCCTTCCATTGTTATTAAACCAGGAGACACCATCGTCTTTTCTTCTTCAGTAATTCCGGGAAACGAAAGAACAGTACAAATGCTTAAAGACGACCTTTTAAGACAGAAAGCCAATGTGTTTCATTACAAAATGATGGACATTCATGCTGGAGGACATGCTCAGAAAGAAGAACTAAAGGAAATGATTAAAATAATGAAACCAACCTTTTTCATGCCTATCCACGGCCAATTCTCAATGATGTACGCCAATGCTCAATTAGCTCAAGAGTGCGGAATGAAAGAAGAAAATGTAATCCTGGCTGATAATGGCAAAGTAGTTTTAGTTTCTCCGACCAAAGCGTTTATTGAAAAAAAAGAAGTTCCTTCCAATTATGTTATGGTAGACGGCTTAGGAATAGGAGATGTGGGAGAAGTAGTTTTAAGAGACAGACAGATGCTTGCCAAAGACGGAATCTTCGTAATTATTGCTGTGGTTAATAGAAAAACCGGCAAGGTTCAAGAATCTCCGGATATTATTTCTCGAGGCTTTGTTTATCTCAGAGAATCAAAAAATCTGCTTTATGAGGCTAGAAAAAAAGTTATTCAAACAATTGAAAAAGCAACCGCTTCTGGTCATGTAGTTAACTGGACATATGTCAAGGATAATGTTAAAAATACTTTAGGCGACTTTCTTTTCCAAAAAACAAAAAGAAGGCCAATGATATTACCAGTGATTATAGAAGTATGAAGATATTTAGCGGTATCAGGCCAACCGGAGAAATCCATTTAGGAAACTATCTAGGAGCCATTAAACAATGGATTGAACTTCAAGAAAAAGAAGATTGTCTTTTTTGTGTTGTTGATTGGCATGCCATCACCACTCCTTACGAAAAAGATTCTTTACAAAATCAGATTTTTGATTTAGCTGTCAGCTATTTGGCTGTTGGTTTAGACCCTAAAAAGTGTATTCTTTTTATCCAGTCTCAAGTAAAAGAACATGCTGAGCTGTCTTGGCTGCTCGGCACCATCACTCCCTTGGGAGAATTGAAAAGAATGACTCAATTTAAAGATAAATCACAAAAACATCCTGATTATATTAATGCCGGACTTTTAAATTATCCCCTGCTTATGGCTGCTGATATTCTTTTGTATAAAACAGAAGCAGTACCTATTGGCAAAGATCAACTTCAGCACCTAGAATTAACTAGAAACATTGCTGAAAAATTCAATAAAAAATATGGCCAAACTTTTGTCTTGCCCAAAGCCATGCTTCCTAAGCAAGGAGCAACTATCATGTCTTTAAGCTCTCCAGAAAAGAAAATGTCCAAAACCGACAAAGGAAAGGGCTGTATCGGACTTTTTGAAGAACCAGAAGCAATTAGAAAAAAGATAATGAGCGCTGCTACTGATTCAGGCAAAGAGATAAAATATGACCCGATAAAGAAAAAAGGCATTTCTAATCTTTTAATTATTTACTCTTTGCTCTCCAATAAACTAATAAAAGAAATTGAAAAAGATTTTCAAGATAAGGGATATAATGACTTTAAAAAAGCTCTAGCTAACTTATTAATTGAAAAACTAAAGCCCTTGAGACAAAAAAGGGAAGAGCTAAAAAACAACCCTACTTATGTTAACTCCATTCTGGAAAATGGCGCTAATCAGGCCAGAAGAAGAGCAGAAAAAACAATGATTGAAGTAAGAAAGAAGATGGGATTATCGCAATAAAAAGCCTTGCAATTCTTTTAATTTATTTTCCAGCACATCTTTGCTTTTTGCTTCAGCCATTAATCTTACCACTGGCTCAGTATTAGATGGTCTAACTAAAAACCACCAATCATCAAAATCAATTCTTAAACCATCAATTTTTATCATTTTGCCTTGGCCTTGATATTTCTCTTCCAGTTTTTTAATTTTCTCTTCTTTGTTATTAACTTCTAGATTAATTTGGCCAGAATGAAAATATTTTCTAAAAGGCAAAATTATTTCAGACAAAAACTTGCCTTCTTTTTTTAATATTCTTAAGATATTAAACAAAACAAAGAAGGGGCTTTCAATGGTGTAAGGGTCTTTCAGAAAGAAATGGCCCGAGTATTCTGCTCCAAAAATAGCATCCTCTTCTTTTATCTTTTCGCAAACAAAAGAATGACCCACCTTACTCATAATCGCTCTTCCTCCCCATTTTTCTGCCGTTTCTTTTACAATGTTGCTGGAACAAATATCATAAACTATCTTTGCTCCTGGTTTATCTTTTAAAATCAAAGAAGCTATTAAAGCTAATATCAGGTCAGGAGAGATAAAGTTTCCTTTCTCGTCAAAAAAAACTATTCTATCTCCGTCTCCATCAAAAGCTACTCCTAAATCAGCTTTTTCTTTTAAAATTGTTTTTCTCAAAGCAACAGTATTTTCTTCTTTTAATGGGTCAAGTCCATGATTGGGAAAAGTTCCATCAAGCTCGCCGAAAAGATGCACTAAATTAACCTTTTTAAGCATTGGCTTAATCATTATTCCGGAAACGCTGTTAGCTGTATCAACTACTAGTTTGATGTTTTGAAAATCTTCATCACTGCCGTAGAAAGAAACATAATCATCAATGGTTTCTTTTTTTTCTACCCTACCCCATTCTTGTTCTTTAAAGATATTGTTTTGAAAAATTTCTTCTATTTCTTTTAATCCCGTTTCAGCGCTTATTGGCCTAGCTCCGGAAAAAACAGGCTTAAAACCATTATCTTGCGGAGGATTATGGCTAGCAGTTACAGTAATGCCCCCATCATAGTTATAATGAGCAACAGAAAAATAAAATAAAGGCGTAGTGGCTAAACCAATGTCTACTACGTCTCCGCCCTGACTCAAAATACCCCTTTCAAGTTCATTAAATAAAGACTCTGAAGAAAGTCGATTGTCCCTAGCTAAAACTAGCTTTAATTTATCTTTATTTGTCTTTTTCTTTAAGAAAACAGTAAAAGCTTGTCCAACCCTAAAAGCCGCTGCTTCGTTCAGCTCTTTTGGATACACTCCCCTTATATCATAAGCTTTGAAAATATTATTTATCATTTAACTAAAGCTATTATTCTTTCTTGATATTCTTTTGAGGTCAATTCTCCTTTTGTTAATAATTTATTCAAACCACTAAAATAAAGCTCATTAACCTGAGATAAAGAAAAGTAATTATTAAAAAAAATAACATCGTCTATTTTCCCCTTATAGGGATAATGGACTAAATCATATTGCCCGATTTTAAAACTCCCATCCCATTCAGCGGCTTGACTTGGTAAGTCTCTAGCAGCTCCAGATTGCATCCCATTTATAAACCATCTTTCTTGGCCAAAACTTCCTATCGTTCCATTATACCAATAAACTACATGCGTCCATGTTCCGTTAGGAACATCTCCAGCTCCGTTTGATAAAAAATTACCATCTTGCTGAGAAAGCATTTGACCTGTGCTATTAATTAACAATCGATGGGTAGAATCATAACCAACAATTGTTCGGTAATCTCCAGTATTTTCCGGATAAACCCAAGCAGATATGACAAAAGATTTTCCTGTAGTCAAGAACGGAATTGAAGAAACCTGAACATAGTTCCCTAGGCTGCCATCAAAGTTTAAACAATAATCAAAAACACAATTCTTGCTATTTGTTTCCCAAGTAGCTCCAGTTATTGTTCCATTGTTATTATTACCGCTTAAATCCTTGACTACAGAGCCAGAACCTTCATAAAAAGTCCACTGGCCGACCATATTCTCTGCCAAAGAATTATTGAGTTTTTGAGAAAAAAGCTGAGCCTTAGTAAAAGACGTATTCTTGCGCACCCTTGTAGTGGAAGGATAAATAAAACTGGAGATAATGCCAATTATCACAACTACTATCATTATCTCTATTAAAGTAAAACTTTTCTCCTTCATATATATTAAATTATACTAAAACTAACCCGAAAAGGCAATAATCGTCCTTGACCAAAAATTAAAAAACTGATATATTAACAATATGCAGTTTTACGAAATAAACATATTAATAAGCTCAAAACTCTCTCTAGAAGAAGCCTCTGCTTTTATGGCTAATTTAGAAAGTCAGCTCCAAGAACTGGGTAGAATCGTCAGCGAAGGAAAAGCAGAAAAAAAATTTCTAGCCTATTCTATTAAAGACGAAAGAGATGCTTGGTTTTCTTTCTTTACTTTCTTCCCCAAGGAAAACGGAAACATTAAAGAAGCTCTTGATTTAATTGATAAAAAGTTAAAAGAAGAAAAAGTTATTCTTAGGCACTTGATTATTAAAAAAAATGAAAAGAAAGCTGAGTCCAAGAAAAGAGCAGAAAGAAGGCCAGAGAAAAAACCAGCCCACCTTACAGAAACAGAAATGAAAAAAGTAGAAGAAAAAATAAACGAAATGTTAGAAGAAAATTAAATTAAACATTTATGAACTTCAACAAAGTAATTTTAGTCGGCCGAGTAGCTTCTGATATTGAAATGAGAAGCACTAGCTCTGGCCAAAGCGTTTGTTCTTTCCGTTTAGCTACTAACAGGATATGGAAAGACAAAAACGGAGAAAAAAAAGAAGACTCTCAATTTCACAACATTGTCCTCTGGGGAAAGCAAGCTGAAACAGCTTCTCAATTTATGGCTAAAGGCTCTTTGGTTTTAATTGAAGGAAGAATACAAAACAGGTCTTGGGAAGATAAAACTGGAGCAAAAAGATACATAACAGAGATAATTGGAGAGAACTTTCAATTAGGGCCAAAAAGCGGAGAAAAAATAGCTCCCCAGCCAAAAGACGAAGAAGACATTCCCGTTATTGAAGACGGCGACGAAATAGATATTAAAGATATTCCTTTTTAAAACTATGTATTGCTATTTCTGTAAAAAAAACATCAAAGAGGTAAACTTTAGAAATACTGAATTGTTGAAGAAATTTATCTCCAAATCAGGAAAGATAAAACCCCGGAAGAAAACCGGCCTTTGCGCTGGTCATCAAAGAGAAACTGCTAAAGCCATCAAAAGAGCTAGAACAATAGGCTTGCTTCCTTTTACTACAAAATAGGTTAGCATTCGGGCTGAACAAAAAACCCTTCCTTGAGAATGGTTTTTTGTTTCTATTCGTTGTATTTTTTAATAATCTCTTTTTGAACCTCTTTCATTATTTTAGGATTAGCTTTAAGAAACTCTTTAGCCTTTTCCATTCCCTGCCCTATTTTTTCCTCATTATACTGAAAGTAGGCTCCTGATTTTTTAATCACTCCTAACTTTGCGCCTAAATTAATAGTTTCAGAAGTATTGGAAATACCTTCATTGTAATAAATATCAAGTTCGGCTGTTTTAAAGGGAGCTGCCACTTTGTTTTTCACTATTTTTACCTTAATTCGCGAACCAATTATCTGCTCGCCTTGCTTTATCTGAGCCATTCTTCTTAATTCAATTCTTACTGAGCTATAAAACTTCAAAGCCAAACCGCCGGGAGTTGTTTCTGGGTTGCCAAACATAACTCCAATTTTCATTCTAGTTTGATTCAGAAAGATAAGAACGGTTTTACTTTTAGAAACAATTCCTGATAGTTTTCTCAGAGCTTGAGACATTAAACGAGCCTGCAGACCAATCTGCAATTCTCCCATTTCTCCAGCCACTTCTAATTTAGGCACTAAAGCAGCCACCGAATCAACGACGATAACATCTACTTCTCCAGAACGCACTAAGCTTTCTACTATTTGCAGCCCTTGTTCTGCTGAATCTGGTTGAGAGATAAGCATGTCATCAACATTAACCCCTATTTTCTTAGCATAATCAGGATCTAAAGCATGTTCAGCATCAATAAAAGCAGCTACTCCACCAGCCTTCTGAGCTTCTGCAATAATGCTTAAAGCCAAAGTTGTTTTACCCGTACTTTCTCCTCCATATATTTCTGAAATTCTTCCTCTAGGAATACCATTAACCCCTAAAGCTAAATCCACGGCCAAAGAACCAGTAGAGACTACTTCAACATTAGCTTTTTGCGCTTCTTTAAGTTTCATTATAGCTCCTTCCCCAAACTTTTCTTTAATTTCAGAAATAGCTTCAGCTAAATTGATTTTTTCCTCTGGTTTTTTCTTATTCGTCATATTTGTTTTTATTTTACCATAAATTAAAAAACTTCTCCAGAATCATCGCTTTCATAAACATCTCTTGGCTTAGCTCCTTCGGCTGGTCCTACCACTCCCCTTTCTTCTAAAAGATCTAACAAACGAGCAGCTCGAGCATAACCAATACTCAGTCTCCTTTGAAGTAAAGAAGCAGAAGCCTTTCTAGAAGAAACAACTAGCCGTTTAGCTTCTTCGTACAAAGGATCTTCTTTGGAAAAAAAGCTATCCATTTGCACTTCTTTTGATTCCATAGCCCTTTCCAATTCCCTGGACAAAGAGTTTTCTTCTTCTTCTGTTTGGACAAATTCTTCTTCTTGGTCAGGAACGATAAAGTTTACTACCTTCTTTATTTCTTGCTCTGAAACATAAGGGCTCTGTATTCTTTTTGGCTTGCTATGTTCTTTGGTTAAAAAGAGCATATCACCTTTACCTAAAAGTTTTTCTGCTCCAGATGAATCAAGAATTGTTCGGGAATCAACAACTGAACCAACCTTTAAAGCAATTCTCGTGGTAATGTTAGCTTTAATCAAACCAGTAATTACTTCTACTGAAGGTCTTTGAGTGGCTAGAATTAAATGAATTCCTGTTGCTCTAGACATTTGAGCTAAACGGACAACATATGATTCAATTTCTTTTCCCTTGACACTCATTAAATCAGCTAATTCATCAATAATTAAAACAATGTAGGGCAGTTTTTCTTCTCCCTTCTTTTCCATTTTTGCATTATAACTACCGATATCTCGGCTATTACCTTGAGCCAAGACAGCAAATCTTCTTTCCATTTCTCCAGTAAGCCATTTCAAGGCCACTAAAGTCTGTTGAGCATCGTAAATCACTGGACAAAGCAAATGAGGCAAGACAGAATAAACAGGAAACTCTACTCTCTTCGGGTCAACTAAAATCAATTTCATTTCTTCTGGACTATTTCGGTAAAGCAAACTAAGAATTATAACATTCA
>CAZPGI010000003.1:1927-30678 GCA_964586365.1 uncultured Candidatus Saccharibacteria bacterium | reverse complement strand
CTAAAACTCTTTTTCCAGCAAATTCTTTGTATTTTTTTTGAGTTGTTTCAACAGGAATTTTCACCCATTGAAGATTGGGATATTTTCTTTTTTTAGGAGAGGGATTGTATCGGGAAATAAGCTTTTTATACTCTCCGCCCATTGATGAAGATTTTCCGCAGATAGCGCATTGTTTTTCCATATATCCGCATCTTAGCAGAAAAATTAATAATTGCAAGTCCTTTTAGTTTGTGGTATATAATTAAACATATGGATTTATTGCTTACTATTATTGGTCTGGCGGTTATTCTTTTTTCCATTATTATTCATGAGGTAGCTCATGGCACTGTTGCTTATTATCTTGGCGACCCAACAGCTAAAGAGAATGGCAGGTTGAATTTGAATCCTTTAAATCATCTTGACCCTCTTGGTTCATTTATTGTGCCCTTGCTTTTGTTGCTTTTAAGCGGAGGAAAAGGACCGATAGTTGGCTGGGCTAAACCAGTGCCCATTGATTTTTACAATGTCAGAGACAAGAAATGGGGAGCTTTAAAAATTGCTTTAGCAGGACCATTGGCTAATTTGCTTTTAGCTTTAATTTTTGGTTTGTTCATTCGGCTTCCTTTTTTCCCTTCAGGATTTTATCAATTATTTTCTCTTGTTGTTTCCTATAATATTATATTAGCAATTTTCAATCTTATTCCTCTTCCTCCTTTGGACGGCTCGCATATTCTTTTTGATATTTTGGGAGAGGGATTTATTGCTCTTAAAAGTTTTTTAACTCAATTTGGTTTTATCATCCTTCTTTTCCTTATCTTTTTCACTGATATGAGTTTTGTTTTGTCTATTACCGAGAAGATTTTTTATCTCTTTACTGGTTTGCCTTTAGTTTGACGAAACTAAGGAATTGTGGTACCAGGGGCTTAGTTCATTTCCAAAATGAAATGAGCAGGAGAGAAAGATGATTCCTTACTTTGAAGTAATCAGCCAGAGTTTCAACGATGCTTGGATTGAGGCTCTTTACAATGTTGTTAACTATGGTCAAGACATTGTTTTCGGTTCAGAAAAAGGGCCAAAGAAGGCCAGGGACACTGTTCAGACAATTATTTTCCTTGGTCCAGCTGTTGTTGAGATTGAAAAAGGCATTGCTCCTTCTGAATTTGCCTTAAAGGAAAAAGCGCTTGAAGCTTATCGCAATGAGTTCAACCGCGACTGGTATGAAAACTACAAAAAGTTTTCACCAGACGATAGGCGCAGGTTTTCCTATCTTTACATTGAACGTTTGATTGAAACTCATGGAGACCAGCTTTTAAAATTAAAAGAATTGCTGGCTCAATCAATCCCGACTGGAATTGCCTCTAATAGACACCAAGCCATTACTTGGTATCCTTCTTCTGATTTAGGGAGTGAATCTCCGCCTTGTCTCCAAAGAATTTGGTTTAGGCATTACCAGGAAGGAATTGTTGATCTGCATTTTTCTTGGAGGTCAAGAGACCTTTTTGACGCTTTGCCGGGCAATGAAATCGGCCTTGTATCAATGTTAAACAGGGAAGTATTCTTCCCAAACAATTGCCAGATTGGCAGGATTATAGACCAGAGCGATTCGCTCCATGTCTACCAAAGCCGTCTTCATCAAGCCATGATGGTTTTGAAACAGGAAGAGATGAGAAATCCTGCTTTAATGAGAAAATTGGGGTAATGCCCCTTTTTTATTTGACAAAGAAAAAGGAAGAGGTATAATTATTTTAACATATGAGGTTAGAAGGAAAAAGAGCAATCGTTACAGGAGCTTCTTCAGGATTAGGTAAAGCTATTGCCGAAGAGTTCCTTAAAGAAGGAGCTTTTGTTGTTTTTTCTGACCTTAATGAAATCTCTGTCCCTGATAAAGGAAAAGCTGTTTTTATTAAATGCGATGTTTCTAAAAAAGAAGAAGTAGAAAATCTAGTCAAAGAAGCAGTAGAAAGATTTAAAGGTTTGGATATTATGGTAAACAACGCTGGTATTAGTTCAAGCGGAGACATTATTTCTGTTGATGATAAATCTTGGGATAAGACCTTGGCTATTAATTTATCAGGAGTGTTTTATGGGACAAGAGCTGCTGCCCGCTATATGAAAGAAAACAATATTAAGGGTTCCATTATCAATATGGCTTCCATCTTGGGAGCAGTAGGATATCCAAACTCTGTTGCTTATTGTGTTTCAAAAGGAGGAGTAGCTCAATTAACTAGAGCTAGCGCTTTGGATTTAAGCAGTTTTGGAATTAGAGTAAATGCTATTGCTCCTGGATTTATAAAAACAAAAATGACTCAATCCTTAGCTGAGAATTCAAGCTACAGGAAACCGATAGAAGAAGCTACTCCCTTAGGATACATGGGAGAACCGGAAGATATTGCTAAAGCAGCACTTTATCTAGCCTCTGATGACTCAAAGTATGTTACAGGAACAATTCTTTTTGTTGACGGAGGATGGACAGCAAGGTAATAAAGGTTGATTATTATTAATAATTATAATTTTAAAAATGAAAAAAGAAGAAAAATATACAACATTAAAGATTCTTCTTATTGTCGGCATTGCTCTTTTGGCTTGTTATTCTTTTTTTCAATTAGCTGTCTATAATGAAAAAAGGATTGAAGCTTTAGAGGAGAATGTGACAAAAATACAAGAAGATATTAATCAAATTAAAATTAAGCTTTACAACCAGTAAATTAGAATTTTTAATATCCGCTGACTTATTACATTTTTTAAAATGGTAAGTTTTATTTGACAATTTTCCTTTTATCTGTTATTTTTATTTCATATTTTATGCCTACGATTCATCAGTTAATAAAAAGAAAAAGAAAGTCAGTTGAGAAGAAGGATAAAGCTCCGGCTTTAGCTTTTGGTTTTAATCCTTTGAAAAACAAACCTAAGAAATATGAATCTCCTTTTAAAAAAGGGGTTTGCTTGAAGGTTTTTACTACTACGCCTAAGAAACCTAACTCTGCCTTGAGAAAGGTGGCGAGAGTTAAATTATCCAATGGCATGGAAGTTACTGCCTATATCCCTGGTGAAGGTCATAATCTTCAAGAACACTCTATTGTAATGATAAGAGGAGGAAGAGTTAAGGATTTGCCGGGAGTAAGATATCATGTTGTTAGAGGAATTTATGACTGCGGCGGAGTAGAAGGAAGAAAAAAAGAGAGAAGTAAATACGGAGTTAAAAAACCAAAATAATATGGCAGCAGATTTTAAAAAGAAAACTATCAATCCTGATGTTATCTACAATGACTTAATGGTTGCCAAGTTCATTAATCAAGTAATGTATGATGGCAAGAAAAATGCAGCTCAAAAAATAGTCTACGGTGCTTTTGATATTATCAGAGAAAAAACTAAACAAGACCCTTTAGAGGTTTTTAAATTAGCAATTCAAAATGTTTCTCCAATGCTGGAAGTTAAACCAAAAAGAGTGGGAGGAGCAACTTATCAAGTGCCCATGGAAGTAAAAGGCAGCAGAAGATTAAGCTTGGCAATGAAATGGATTATTGCCAATTCTAGGGGGAAAAAGGGAAAACCAATGAAAGAAAAATTAGCAGAAGAATTGATTGAAGCTTCAGAAAATAGAGGAGCTTCGGTGAAGAAAAAAGAAAATGTCCACAAAATGGCTGAAGCCAACAGGGCTTTTGCTCATTTTGCTTGGTAAAAATTTATGTCTAGACTATATCCTATTGAAAAATACAGGAATATTGGGATTATTGCTCACATTGATGCTGGAAAAACTACCACCACAGAAAGGGTTTTGTTTTATACCGGCATTTCGCATAAAATAGGGGAAGTTCATGAAGGAGAAGCGACAATGGATTGGATGGAGCAAGAAAAAGAAAGAGGAATTACTATTACTGTTGCTGCCACTACTTGTTTTTGGTCTCCTGGAGATTATTTGAAAAAAGACAAAGCCAATGAGCATAGAATAAACATTATTGATACACCTGGCCATATTGATTTTACTGCTGAAGTACAGAGAAGTTTAAGAGTTTTGGATGGAGCAGTGGTTGTTTTTGATGGCGTGGCTGGAGTAGAAGCTCAATCAGAAACAGTCTGGAGGCAAGCAGATAAATATCATGTTCCCAGAATTTGTTTTATTAACAAGTTAGACAGACTAGGCGCTTCTTTTGAAAAGAGTCTGGATTCAGTTTGGAGAAAATTAACTAAGAATGCCGTGGCTTTGCAAATTCCTGTTGGAGAAGAATCTAATTTCAATTCAATCATTGATTTAATTGAAATGAAGCTAGTTGATTTTGAAGGAGAATTGGGCAAGGAAGTGGTTAAGAAAGATATTCCTGAAACCTTAAAAGCTAAAGCTGAAGAGTGGAGAATGAAAATGATTGAAAAAGTAGCTGGAGAAGATGAAGCTTTGACTGAGAAATATCTAGAAGGAAAAGAAATTACTATTGAAGAGCTGAGAGCTGTTTTAAGAAAAGCAACTATTGAATCAAGGTTAGTGCCAGTCCTTTGCGGTTCTTCTTTAAAAAATAAAGGAGTGCAATTAATGCTTGATGCAGTAGTATATTATTTGCCTAGTCCAGTTGACGTTCCTCCAGTAGTAGGCACTGACCCTAGAGACGAGAGCATAAAGATTGAAAGAAAGGCAGATGACAATGAACCTTTTTGTTCTTTGGCTTTTAAAATAGCAACTGACCCTTTTGTGGGAACTTTAACTTATGTCCGCGCTTATTCTGGTCAATTTAAAAAAGGAAGTTATTTACTTAATACTACCTCTGGAGAAAGAGAAAGGATCGGTAGGATTTTAAGAATGCACGCCAATGAAAGAGAAGAGGTAGAAGAGATTTTTGCTGGCGATATTGTAGCTTTGGTAGGATTAAAGAAAACTTCAACTGGACATACTTTGTGCGATGAAAAAGCACCTATTGTTTTGGAAAAAATAACTTTTCCCGAGCCAGTTATTTCTATTGAAGTTGAACCAAAAGCAAAATCAGACCAAGAGAAAATGGCAGTTGCTTTAAGAAAATTACAAGAAGAAGATCCTACTTTTAGAATGGAAACTAATCAAGAAACAGGAGAAACCATTTTATCGGGCATGGGAGAGCTTCATTTGGATATTATTGTTGACCGCCTAAGAAGAGAGTTTGGGGTGGAAACCAATGTAGGCAAGCCTCAAGTTTCTTACAAGGAGACTATTGAGAATAAGGCAGAGGCTGAAGGAAAGTATATTAAACAGAGCGGAGGTCGAGGCCAATATGGCCACGTAAAGATAAAAGTTGAACCAAAGAACAGAGGTGAAGGTTTTGAGTTTGTTAATGAAATTAAGGGAGGAGTAATTCCTCGAGAGTATATTCCAGCAGTGGAAAAGGGTGTAAAAGAGGCAATGGCTAAAGGAGTGGTGGCAGGCTATCCTTTAATAGATACGAAAGTTATTCTTTATGACGGTTCTTTCCATGAAGTTGATTCTTCAGAGATTGCCTTTAAGATAGCTGCTTCAATGGCTTTACAAGATGTAGCCAAAAAAGCAGGCGCCTATCTTCTTGAGCCGATTATGAAAATTGAGGTAGTTATTCCTGCTGATTTTCTCGGGGATGTTATTGGTGATTTATCAGCCCGAAGGGGGCAGATTGAAGAAACAATGGACAGGGTAGGAATGAAAGTAATAGAAGCCAAGGTTCCGTTATCAGAAATGTTTGGCTATGCTACTACCCTTAGGTCCTTGACTGAAGGCCGAGGAACGTTTAGTATGGAGTTTAGCCATTACGAAAGAGTTCCTTCTAATATCAGCCAAGAAATAATTGAAGGAAAAAGAAAATAATAAATTGCTTATGGACTTAAATGAAATCAAAAAATTAATAAAAGAGGAAAAAGTTAAGGTTGTTCTTGTTGATTCTGACGGCACTTCTTTGATTGTTCTTGATTACGAAGAATACAAAAAAACGAGAGGGCCCAAAGAAGAAAAAAAAGAATCACCTGAAGAGCTAGAAGACGATTCCTTAAAGGTTGAAGATTTGCCTTTCTAGTTATTGACTTTTTTTGATTTTTAGGTAGAATAAAGGTGTTAATATAATAAACATAAGAATATGAATGCGGAGCTGGGGATTCTTCAAGCCCATAGCTTAACGCAATTCGTATTAATAAATTATGGCAGAAGTTTTTGAAAGAACAAAACCCCATCTAAATGTGGGAACAATTGGTCATGTTGACCATGGTAAAACCACCTTGAGCGCGGCTATTTTGCATGCTTTAGCTCTTAAAGGTGGAAAGGTAAAAGAAAAATCAGTTGACCAAATTGATTCAGCTCCTGAGGAAAAGGCTAGAGGAGTAACGATTAATATCTCTCATTTGGAATACGAAACTGAGAAAAGGCACTATGCTCATATTGATTGTCCGGGACACGCTGACTATATTAAAAACATGATTACTGGAGCAGCCCAGATGGATGGAGCAATTCTAGTAGTAGCTGCTACTGATGGCCCAATGCCTCAGACTAGAGAACATATTCTTTTGGCTAAGCAAGTTGGTTTGCCTTCACTGATTGTTTTTTTAAACAAATGTGACATGGTAGAAGACCCGGAAATGATTGATTTAGTAGAAAGTGAGGTAAGAGAGCTTTTGAAAAAATATGGATTTCCAGGAGACCAGATTCCGGTTATCCGAGGTTCTGCTCTTAAAGCTTTAGAAGCTACTTCAGTTGATGACCCTAATATAAAGCCAATTTTTGACTTAATTGACCAGCTTGATAACTATATTCCTGAGCCAGTAAGAGATACAGAGAAACCATTTTTAATGGCTATTGAAGATGTCTTTTCTATTGAAGGAAGAGGAACAGTGGCAACAGGAAGGATTGAAAGAGGAATTGTTAACGCTAACGAAGAAGTGGAAGTAGTGGGAATCAGACCGACTCAAAAAACTACAGTTGTTTCCATTGAAATGTTTAATAAGTCATTAAGCCAAGGAAAGGCTGGAGATAATGTTGGAGTTTTGCTAAGAGGATTAAAGAAAGAAGATATTGAAAGAGGTCAGGTTTTAGCTAAGCCAGGAACAATTACTCCGCATGCTGAATTTGAAGCTCAGATTTATGTCCTAACCAAGGAAGAAGGTGGAAGACATACTCCTTTCTTTTCAGGATACAAACCTCAATTTTTTATCCGAACAGCTGATATTACTGGTGATGTTACTTTAAAAGAAGGAACAGAAATGGTTATGCCTGGAGACACGGTTGATGTTTTGGTTAAATTGATTGTACCAGTAGCTATGGAAGAAAAACAAGGTTTTGCTATTAGAGAAGGAGGAAAGACGGTGGGTGCAGGAGTAATTACCAAAATTATCAAATAATTTTTATTAGAAGAAATGCCAGCTGCTCTTAAAAAATCAATAAAACAGGAAGCAACCCCTAAGCTGAGAATAAAGCTTCGCGCTTATGACCACAAAGTGATTGATAAGAGCGCCCAGCAGATTATTGATATTGCCTTGCGCAATGGGGTAAAAGTGGCTGGCCCGGTTCCTTTGCCAGTGGAAATCGGCAAGCTTACAGTAAATCGTTCAACTTTTGTTCATAAAAATGCAAGAGAACAGTTTGAAATAAGGGTTCATAAAAGATTGATTGATATTTTAAATCCTAATCAGAAAGTGGTGGAAGCATTGAAGTCTTTGACCTTGCCAGCTGGTGTGGACACGGAAATTAAAAGTATTTTGTAGATGCGCATCATCAAAAAACAAGATTAATAATTCAAGCCGACTAGTCTGATTATTGGGCTGGTGCCCAATTTTTTATTACAGTATTATGAAATGCATATTGGCAGAAAAAATTGAAATGAGTCAGATTTACGATGAAGAAGGGAACGCAATTCCTGTTACTTTGCTTTCTGCCGGAGAATGCAATGTCCTTCAAGTAAAAACAAAAGAAAAAGACGGCTATTCAGCCATAAAGCTTGGATTTAAGAAATTACCCGAGAGAAAAGTAAGAAAAACTAGGCCAGGATTTAAGCACGTCAAAGAGTTTAGGTGCGACGACATTTCTTCCTTTAAGGCAGGCGATGTAATTAGTTTAGATATTTTTCAAGAAGGAGACAAGATAAAGATTTCTGGTATCTCCAAAGGAAAAGGATTCCAGGGAGGAATTAAAAGGTGGGGATTCTCAGGCAAAGAAGCTTCTCATGGTGTAAAGCACGAACATAGGACTATCGGTTCTATTGGTTGCAGTGTTCCGGGAAGAGTGATAAAGGGGAGAAGAATGCCGGGTAGAACAGGAAGCAAAAGAACGACAATAAAGAATTTGGAAGTAGTTAGAGTAGATAAAGAAAATAATATTTTAATGGTCAAGGGAGCAGTGCCTGGAAGAAGAGGAACATTATTAGAGATAAGAGGACTATGAAAAAAACAGAAGAAAAAATTGAAGATATCTTTTCTTGCCCTTTTAACTCTAATCTGGTTTATCAAGTGGCTGTGGCGCAAATGTCTAACCGCAGACAAAAGATTGCCCATGCCAAAGACAGGTCAGAGGTGAGCGGAGGAGGAAAGAAGCCCTGGCGTCAGAAAGGAACAGGCCGAGCTAGGCATGGTTCTATCCGTTCTCCTATTTGGGTAGGAGGAGGAGTTACTTTTGGCCCGAATAAAGAAAAAGTATTTAAGAAAAGAATTCCTAAGAACGTTAAAAGAAAGGCTCTTTTAATGGTATTGGCGGAAAAGAAAAGAAACGGAGAATTGATAATTGTTGACAATATTGATTTAAAAGAAATGAAAACCAAGGAAGCAATAAAATTTCTAGAAAAGAATAAGGTTTTAGGAGAAAATTGCTTAGTTGTTTTGAATGGCATGGACAAAAAGTCAATTTTAGCTTTCAGAAACATTCCAAAAGTAGCAACTATTCAATTTAAAGATTTAAATTGCTTAGATGCTTTGTCAGCTAAGAATATTATTATTACGGAAAAATGTTTGGAAGATATTAAAAAATTATTGATTAAAGAACAACATGACAGCTAGAAAAGTTTCTCCCAAAAAAGAAGAGGTAAGCAAAGAAAGAGAAGTAATTTCTGGCGTTTTAAAGAGTCCTTGCATTACAGAAAAATCAAACAGATTAGTTGAAGACAATTTTTACACTTTTAAAGTAAGAAAAGATTGCAACAAGAAAGAGATTAAGAAAGCAATTGAAGGAAAGTATAAAGTAGAAGTAGAAAAAGTGACGATTGTTAATCTGCCTCGCAAGAAAAGATTTGTTGGAAGGAAAATCAGCGGCTTTACCAGTGGCTGTAAAAAAGCTATGGTTAAGTTAAAGCAGGGTCAAACCATAGAAATAATGGGAAAATAAAATGATTAAAAAGAAAAAGGCAAACAATTTAAAATCATTGAGCAAGAAAAAAGCTGAAAAAAAGCTGATTTTAAGAGTGAAAAAAAGCGGAGGAAGAGGAACTTCAGGCAGAATCACTTCTCGTCATAAAGGAGGAGGAGCAAGAAAATTATATCGTTTGGTTGATTTTAAACAATTAAAAAGAGATGTTCCGGCTGAAGTTATTGCTTTGGAATATGACCCTAACCGAACTGCTTTTCTCGCTCTTTTGCAATATAGCGATGGAGAAAAGAGCTACATCATCGCTCCTCAAGATTTAAAACTAGGAGATAAATTGTTTGCTTCTGCCAAAACTGAAGTAAAACCAGGAAATCGTATGAAATTAAAAAACATTCCTGAGGGCGCAATGATTTACAATATTGAACTAGAGCCGGATAAGGGAGGGAAATTGGTTCGTTCAGCTGGAGCAGCTGCTACTATATTAAGTTATGATGCTGGCTATGCTAACATTAAAATGCCGTCTTCAGAGGTAAGAAAAATACCGGGAGAATGTTATGCTTCTATTGGAAGTGTTTCTAATCCAGAATACAGATTTATTCGTTGGGAAAAAGCAGGCAAGAGCAGAAAGAAAGGAATTAGACCTCACGTGAGGGGAACAGTAATGAATCCTTGCGACCATCCCCATGGAGGAGGCGAAGGAAGAACCCCAATTGGTTTGAAATATCCGAAAACCCCTTGGGGCAAACATGCTTTAGGGGTAAAGACAAGAAAAGGTAAATGGACAGATAAATTAATAATAAAAAGAAGAATAAAAAAGAAAAGAAAATAATTTATGGCAAGAAGTTTAAAAAAGGGTCCGTATGTTGACCAAAAATTAATAGAAAAAGTGAAAAAGCAGAAACCTGATGATGCTCCTATTAAAACCTGGGCAAGGGCTTGTACAATAACGCCTGAAATGATAGGATATACCTTCGCTGTTCATAATGGCAAGGATTTTATTCAAGTAAGGATATTAGAAGAAATGGTTGGTCATAAATTAGGAGAGTTTTCTCCAACAACTAAGTTTTCTAGACATGGCGGTAAGATGCAGAGAGAAATTGAAAAAGAAAAACAATAAACATGGCTTATCAAGTCAAATTAAAATATCTGCATATATCACCGAGAAAAGTAAGGCTAGTAGCTGATGCGGTGCGAGGAAAAAGGGTTGATGAAGCTCAGGCCATTTTAGGCTTTACTGTTAAAAAAGGAGCATCGCCTATTCTTAAATTGCTTAATTCGGCTGTAGCCAATGTTCCGGGAAAAACTGATAATTTTTTTATCTCCAAAATTACGGTTGATGAAGGTCCGGTGATGAAAAGGGTTTTGCCCAGAGCCAAGGGAAGGGGCGATGTCATTAAAAAAAGGTCATCGCACGTTACCTTGGTTCTTGACGAAATTAAAGAAGATAAGAAAAAGAAAAAGAAATGAGTCATAAAGTTCATCCCAAAGTTTTTAGAATAAAAGGAATTAACGATTGGTTGTCTCACGGATATTATGGAAAAGAACCTAAGAAAAATCTTAAGGAAGATTTCATTATTAGAAATTTTTTAAAGAAAAAATTGAAAGATTTGAATGTGGAAAAAATAGAGATTGAAAGATTCTCTGACAAAATCAATATCATTATTTATTCCGCTAGACCTGGTTTGATTATTGGTCGGGGCGGAGAAGGAGTGGAAAAATTAAGAGCCGAAGTTTTAAAAGAATTGTTTAAAAAGAATAAATTAACCTTGAAAGAATTAAGAGACCTTTCTAAGAAAGTTAAAATAGAGATAAAAGATGTTCCTAACCCCTGGACTTCAGCTGAATTAGTTAGTCAATGGATTGCCCAGAAAATAGAAAAAAGGAATCCTTTCCGAAAAACTATTAAACAAGCTTTAGAAAAAGTAATGGCTAACAAAGAAGTAAAAGGAGCAAGGATAGAGATTTCTGGAAGGTTGAACGGAGTACAGATTGCTAGAAAAGAGAGCTTGGAAAAAGGTCAATTGCCAAGACAGACAATCAGGGCAGATATAGATTATGCTTTATCAGAAGCGCGTTGTACTTATGGAACTATTGGCGTAAAGGTTTGGATTTACAAAGGAGAAAAGTTTAATCAATAATTTATTATGTTTGTTCCCAAGAAAGTAAAACATAGAAAACACCAGAAAGGAAGGAAAATTAACAGAGATTTGGAAACCAGAGGAACTGAAATCAGCTTTGGCAGTTATGGCTTGAAGGCTATGAGTTCTAAATGGATAACTAGCGCTCAGATTGAAGCAGCAAGAAGAGCTATTATTCGTTATTTAAAAAAAGGAGGAAAGTTGTGGATAAGGATTTTTCCAGACAAGGTGATAACCAGAAAAGGTCAAGAAGTACCGATGGGAGGAGGCAAGGGTGCTCCAGACCATTATGTTTTTCCAGTTAAAATCGGAAGAATACTTTTTGAATTAGAAGGAATTAGCGAAGGAGATGCTAGGGAAGCTTTAAGAAAGGCTGGAGATAAGCTTCCTTTAAAGACCAGGTTTGTTAAAAAGCAATAATATGAAAGCCAAAGAATTAAAAGAAAAAAGTGAACAAGAGCTGAAAGTATTACTAGAAGAAAAGAAAAAGAAGATAGAAGAGCTTCGTTTTAAAGCAACAACTGGAGCATTGAAAAAAGTTAAAGAGATAAAAGAGAATAAAAAAGATGTAGCGAGGATTTTAACCGAGATAAATAATAAAAAATAATATGCCTAAAAGAAAATTGACAGGAACAATAGTTTCCAATAAAATGGCCAAGACCGTGGTGGTTAGAGTGGAAAGAATTAAAGAGCATCCGATCTACAAGAGAAGGTACAAGGTGCATAAAAATTATAAAGCTCATACAGAAAATAGCGCTGATTTCAATCTTGGAGAAAAAGTAATTATTGAAGAATGCCGACCAAGAAGCAAAGAAAAGACTTGGCAGGTTGTTGAAAAAATAAAATGATTCAAACAAGAACAATGTTAAAAGTGGCTGATAATTCCGGAGCTAAGATTGCTCAATGCATTCGGATTTTGGGTGGGACAAAAAGAAGGTATGCTTCTTTGGGAGATATTATTGTTGTAGCTATTAAATCAGCTGAGCCGAGAAAGGCGGTAAAAAAGCATCAAGTGGTCAGAGCAGTTTTGATAAGGCAAACGCAGCCCAAAAGAAGAAAAAACGGCACCTATATCAAGTTTGACGATAATGCCATTGTCATTTTAGAAGGAACAAGCAAAGAACCAAAAGGAACAAGAATCATTGGCCCCGTAGCTAGAGAGGTGAGGGAGAAAGGATTTGAAAAAATATCAACCATGACTAAGGATTTAGTATGAAAATCAAAAAGAATGACCAAGTTTTAATAATTTCTGGAGACGATAAAGGGAAAAAGGGCAAGGTTTTAAAAGTCTTTTCAAAAGAAAGCAAGATTTTGGTAGAAGGAGTTAATTTGGCTAAAAAGCATATTCGTCCTAAGAAAGGAGGAGAAAAAGGACAGGTAGTTAAAGTAGCTAAACCGATTTCTATTGCTAAAGCAAAATTGATTTGTCCTAAATGCGGAAAAGGAACAAGAATTGGTTACGAGATTAATAATGATAAAAAACAACGCGTTTGCAAGCAATGCGGCGCTCAGATATAATATGATGGGATTAAAACAAAAATATGAAAAAGAGGCAATAAAGGGAATGCAGGAAAAGTTTGGATACAAGAATAAAATGGCTGTTCCCAAAATTGTTAAGGTTGTCATAAACACTGGTTTTGGAAAAATAGTTTCTCCTAAAACCAAAGATGAACAAAAAAGGTTCTATGATTATGTAAGCGAGAATCTAGCTTTGCTTTCTGGCCAAAAGCCAGTTTTAACCCAGGCTAGAAAATCTATTTCTTCTTTTAAGTTAAGGGAAGGAAACATTATCGGAGCTAAGGTTACTTTAAGAGGAAAGAAAATGTATGATTTCTTGGAGAAATTGATAAACATTGTTTTGCCTCGTTCGCGAGATTTTAAAGGCATTCCTTCTAAAAATGTTGATAAGAATGGAAACATGAACATTGGAATAAAAGAGCATATTGTTTTTCCAGAAATATCGCCAGAAAAGGCGCCTATTATTTTAGGACTGGAAATTACAATTGTTACCAATGCCAAGAACAAAGAAAAAGGATTGGAATTATTTAAGCTTCTTGACTTTCCAATGAAGAAAAGTTAAAGTCAAAAATATGCCGAAATTATCACAAATAGTTAAATCAGAGAAAAAACCAAAGTTTTCCACGAGGACAGTGAGGAGGTGTTTTAGGTGCGGAAGAAAAAGAGGATATATCAGAAAGTTTGGTTTATGCAGAATTTGTTTTCGAGAAATGGCTAACCGCGGAGAAATACCCGGAGTAAAAAAGAGTAGCTGGTAAATAAAGTTTATGGACCCAATTGCAGACATGTTCAGTTTAATAAACAATGCTATTGCTGTTTCTAAACAGCAAGTAGTTATTTTCCCTTATTCTGATTTTAAGTTCAGTATTTTAGAGCTTTTTAAAAAGCAAGGTTTGGTTACCGGAGTGGAGAAGAAGGGAAGACTTTCCAGTAAAAGGATAATTTTAACTCTAAAGTATGATGAAAAAGGGAAACCAGTTTTTTCTAAAATTAAACTTGTTTCCAAACAAGGTCAAAGGATATACAAACAAGCTAAAAATATTAAAAGAGTTAAATCTGGTCATGGTTTAGCTATCATTTCTTCTTCTCAAGGATTGATGACTGATGCTGAGGCGAGAAAAAAGAAAGTGGGCGGAGAATTAATTTGTGAAATATGGTAATATGTCAAGAATAGGCAAAAAACCAATTTTAATAGCTCCTGGGGTTGAAGTAAAAGAAAATGACGGAAGGTTAGAAGTAAAAGGGCCAAAAGGGCAGCTTTCTTTAGAGATTCCAACAGGAATAAAGGCAGAAATAAAAGATGATAAGATTTTTTTCTCTCTTTTGAAATCAGATAAGAAAACAAATGCTTTATGGGGTTTAACCAGAACATTAGCTGCTAACATGATTGAAGGAGTGACAAAAGGGTTTGAAAAAAGGCTGGAAATTAATGGAGTTGGTTTTAAGGCAAGAGTAGAAGGAAAAGACCTTATTCTTGATGTTGGCTATAGCCATCCAATAAAGATTGAAGCCAAAGAAGGGATCGCTTTCAATGTAGAGAAAAACATCATTATTGTTTCTGGAATTGATAAAGAATTAGTTGGTCAAGTAGCAGCAGAAATTAGAAGAATTAAACCACCTGAACCATACAAAGGAAAGGGAATAAAATACATTAATGAAGTTATTAAAAGAAAGCTCGGCAAGAAAGCAGCCGGAGGATAATAATTATGTTAGAAAAAAAGACTAAAAGAATAAAAAGGCATAAAAGAGTCAGGGCTAAGATAAAAGGATTCTCAAGCAAGCCAAGGCTTTGTGTTTTTCGTTCTAATAATCATATTTATGCTCAATTGATTGATGATGAAAAAAGTAAAACTTTGATATCAGTTAATGATTTGGATATTAAAAAAGGTAAAAAAATAGACATTGCTCGTCAGCTGGGAGTGACTTTGGCTGGAAAAGCTAAAGAAGCGAAAATTGAAGAAGTTGTTTTTGACCGAGGTGGTTATAAGTATCATGGCCGAGTTAAGGCCTTGGCTGAAGGAGCAAGAGAAGCAGGGCTTAAGTTTTAAAAACATGAGAAAAGAATTTACAAAAAAAGTGCCAAAAGAAAAAGAAGAAATAGAATCAAAGCTTTTGGATTTGGCAAGAGTAACGAAGGTAACTGGCGGAGGAAAGAACCTGAAGTTCAGAGCAGTAATAGTAGCAGGAGATAAAAAAGGAAAAGTAGGGATTGGAGCGGCTAAGGGTATTGATGTTTCTCAAGCAGTGGAAAAAGCAACTAGATTGGCCAAAAAGAATTTGAAAGATATTCCTATTGTCCAGGGCACTATTCCTCATGAAGTTCAAGCTAAATATGGGCCAGCAGTTGTTTTATTAAAGCCTCAGAAAAAGGGAAGAGGACTAGTGGCTGGAGGAACAGTAAGGGTTGTTTGTTCTTTAGCTGGAATCCAAGATATTTCTTCAAAGATTTTAAGCCGAACAACGAATAAATTAAACAACGCCAAAGCAACAATGAGAGCTTTGGAGATGTTAAAGAAATAAAATGCAGATACACCAATTAAAACCAAAAACCAAATTCAAGGACAAAAAAAGAGTAGGAAGGGGAGGAAAGAAGGGGACTTTTTCAGGCCGGGGCAATAAAGGACAGAAATCTAGAGCTGGAGCTAAGTTCAAACCATTAGTCCGCGGCTGGGTAAAAAGATATCCTAAATTACGAGGATATAATTTCAATATTCAAAAGCAAGCAGCAGCAGTTAATTTAAGTGTTTTGGAAAAGAATTTTAAGTCTGGAGAAATAGTTAGTCCTGCTATTTTGCGAGAGAAAAAATTAATTAAAAATACTGGTAAAACTCCTTCAGTAAAGATTCTTTCCCAAGGAGAGATTACAAAGCCTTTAATTATAAAAGGGTGTCAAGTTTCCCAGAAAGCGAAAGAGAAGATAGAAAAAGCTCAAGGGAAAATAGAGTAAAATGTCTAATAAAATTGTAAGCATTTTTAAAGCCAAAGACCTGAGGAACAAAATATTGTTTGTTCTAGGCGTTTTTCTAGTTTTCAGAATAATGGCTAACATTCCTGTTCCAGGAATTGATATTTTAAGGATAAAAGAATTCTTTGCCAGAAACGAAGCCTTTGGCTTGCTTAATCTTTTTACTGGAGGAGCTTTGGACAGAGTTTCTATTGTTATGCTTGGTTTAGGACCATACATTACTGCCACTATTATTTTTCAGCTTTTAACAATGATTTTCCCTCAGTTTGAAAAGCTTTACAAAGAAGAGGGGGAGCAGGGAAGACAGAAGTTTAATCAATACTGCCGTATTGCTTCTGTTCCCTTAGCTGCTTTGCAAGGTTTTGCCATGCTGATGTTTTTAAAAAATCAAGGGGCTATTGGCGACCTTTCTGCGCTTATTACCGTTACTTCAGTATTGAGCATTACCTGCGGTTCTTTGATTTTAATGTGGCTGGGAGAATTAATTTCAGAGAAAGGAATAGGCAATGGAGTTTCTCTTTTGATTTTTGCAGGTATTATTGCTGACTTTCCTTCCAATGTCCAGCAAATGCTTTTATCTTTTGAAGGCTCTCAAATCCTTCATTATATTATTTTCTTTATTATGGCTCTGGTTATTATTGCTGGTGTGGTTATGATTAATGAAGGAAGAAGAAACATTCCTGTTTCTTATGCCAAGAGAGTAAGAGGGAACAAACTTTATGGCGGAGCCTCTACTTATTTACCTTTGAACATTAATCCAGCAGGAGTTATTCCTATCATTTTTGCCATTGCTATTTTAATGTTGCCAGGATTGATAGCCAACTTTTTCCATATTGAGTGGTTGTCTAACATTTTTCAAAATCCTCTTATTCACGGCTTACTTTATTTTATCTTGGTTTTTGTTTTTACCTTCTTTTACACTGCTGTTACTTTTGACCCTAAAAACATTGCTTCTAATTTGCAGAAAATGGGAGGATTTATTCCTGGAATTAGACCAGGCCAGAATACAGCTGATTATTTAAAAAGTGTTTTAAACAAAGTGTTGGTTATTGGCGCTACCTTTTTAGGACTAATAGCAGTAATGCCTTCAATTATTCAGGCCTTCACTGGAATACAGCAGTTTTCTTTCTTAATCGGAGGTACTTCTATTTTGATTATTGTGAGCGTAATTTTGGAAACAATGAAACAGATAAACGCTCAATTAGAAATGAGAGAATATGATGTTTAATTAATATGCAAGAAAATCCTTCCATTATTATTTTCCTAGGCAAGTCTGGTTGTGGAAAAGGAACTCAAGTTGAGCTTTTAAGAAAGAAGACAGGGTTGGATTATCTAGGTAGTGGTGAGTTATTAAGAGAAAGAAAGAAGATTGATGATTTTACTGGTCGCAAAATATCTCAAGTAATAGACAATGGAGGAATAGTGGCCACTCCTGTTATATTCCATCTTTGGATGGAGAAGTTTGAGGAATTAAAGAACAAGCCAGATTTTAAAGGAGTAATTCTTGATGGTTCGCCAAGAAAGATAAAAGAAGCCTATCTTTTAGAAGAAGCTTTAGAATGGTTTGAATGGGGCAAAAATATTAAAGTTCTTTTAATTGATATTTCTGATGAAGAAGTGATAAGAAGGATTAACAAAAGAAGGATTTGCGGCCAGTGTAAAGAGATATTGACTTTTGAAGAAGGAATGGAAAAGTGTCCTAAGTGTGGTAGTAAGGAGCTTTTTAAAAGGCTAGATGATGAAATTGAGGGAGTGGAAAAGAGATTGGCTTGGTTTAAGGAAGAAGTAGGGCCAGTTATTGATTACTATAAAGAGCAAGGAGATTTGTTGGTTATTAACGGAGAACAATCCATAGAAAAAGTATTTGAAGATGTTCTTCAAGCATTAAATATTAATAATGATTCCAATTAAAACAGCTGAAGAAATTGAAGTGATGAAAAAGGGGGGAGAAATGCTTGCCGAAATATTAAAAGAATTGGGCAGGGAAATAAAGGTTGGAGCTAAGGGCAAGGATTTGGAAAGCAGGGCAGAGGAATTAATAGTCAAAGCAGGAGGCAAATGTAATTTTAAGGGCCAAGACGGATTTCCGTCTTGTCTTTGTTTTTCTGTTAATGAAGAAATTGTTCATGGCGTACCCGGTGAAAGAGCTTTACAAAATGGAGATATTGTTACCCTGGATTTAGGGATATTTTTCCCTTTAGAAAAGATTGATTTAAATAAGTTTCCTAATCTTAAAAATGGTTTCCATACAGATATGGCAAAAACTTTTTTAGTAGGAGAGGTTGATTTAGAAGTTCAACGTTTGGTGAGAGTAACAAAAAAAGCTCTTAAAAGAGCGATTAAGAAAGTAAGGCCAGGCAATACTTTTGGCGATATTGGAGAAACGATTGAAAGATATGTGGAAAGTCAAGGATTCAATGTTGTGCGTGAACTTTGCGGTCATGGGATTGGTAAAAATCTTCACGAGGAGCCCGATGTAATGAATTTTGGAAAAAGACATTCTGGGGAAGTTCTTAAGCCAGGAATGGTTTTCTGTATTGAGCCAATGGTTTGCGTTGGAGATAGTAGAATAAAAAAAGGCAAAGATGGTCATTCTTATGTTACCAAAGATGGTTCTCTTTGCGCTCATTTTGAGGAAATGGTGGCAGTGGTTAAAGAAGGAGCTTTGGTCTTAACAATGCTTGACAAAGAGGAGTAAGGGAGTATACTAGAGAAGGTTCCTTTAAAGGAGGACAAGGAATGAAACAAAAGAACAAAAGCTGGAAAAAGATGAACAGTATCAGAAAATTTCAAGGAATGGCTCCATTAGAGCCAATCAGGGTGTTGACGCCCGAAATAAAGTCTAGCTTTGGACATTTTGTCCAAAACACGGAATGCATCAAAATCATTTCCAATGGCTCACCTAAAAAGTGAGCATATTTTTTTTGAAAAAAATAACCAGAGATGATATAATTTAAAAATATATGTTTGAAGAATTAAAAACAATCTTTATTGCGATGTCTCCTGTGGTTGAATTAAGAGGAGCTATTCCCGTGGCTTTATTTCAGTATCATCTTAGCCCTTGGTCAGCTTTTTTCTTTTCCGTCCTGGGAAACATGATTCCGACTTTTTTTCTGCTTTTATGCTTAGAAAAGGTTTCTGCCTTTTTTTCTTCTAAGAGTTTTTTATTTGAAAAAACAATCAATTGGTTTTTCGAAAGAACAAGAAAAAAACATAGCAACAAGTTTAATCGTTCAAAAGAGTTGGCTTTAATGCTTTTTGTGGCAGTTCCTTTGCCCTTAACCGGAGCCTGGACAGGGTCAGTCTGCGCTTTTCTTTTTGATATTCCTTTTCCTCGTTCTTTATTAATGATTTTTAGTGGAGTTATTATTGCTGGAATACTAATTTCTTTAATTAGTTTAGGAATAATTAATTTTAATAATTTTGCTTTATGAAATTTTTAATTGTTGCTAACTGGAAATGCAATCCTCAAACAATAAAGCAGGCAGAAAAGATATTAAAAGGATACAAGCCTGTTAAAGGGGTTGAGTTAATTGTTTGTCCTCCTTTTCCTTTTATTTCTCAATTAAAAGCTAAAGGAGCTCAAGATTGTTTTTGGCAAGAAGGAGCTTTTACCGGAGAGGTTTCTCCAGCTATGCTGAAAAGTGTTGGTGTTCATTATGTGATTGTTGGCCATTCAGAAAGAAGGGTTTTATTTAATGAAACTGATGAAATGGTGAATAAAAAAGTAAAAACTATTCTTCAAGAAAAAATGGTCCCTATTTTATGCATTGGAGAAAGCGCTGAAGAAAGAGAAAACAATCAAACTTTTGAAGTCATTGCTAGACAGATAGAGAAGGGGATAGAAGGGATAGCTAAAGATAAGATTAAAAACATTATTTTAGCTTATGAGCCGGTTTGGTCAATCGGTACAGGCAATTTTGCTTCACCAGAAAAAATACAAGAAGTGAGAATTTTTATTAAAAAGATAGTGAATAAAAAATACGGAGCTAAAACTAGTATAAGGATTATTTATGGAGGAAGTGTTGATGCTAAAAATGTTGCTTCATATCTTAATGTTGGAATGGATGGGGTATTGGTGGGTAGCGCTTCTTTGGATATTAATGAGTTTAATCAATTATTAAAAGGGAAAGGAGACTCATTGTGAGTCTCCATATATGAAAGGAGATGTTAAAGAGAGTCTCTCGCGGGCATCATGAAGCATGGAATAAAGTTTTCAGATATCACCTCCACAAGGTACTGTCTATATAATAGCGCTAAAGGCAAAAATTGTCAAGTATATTGTACGACATTTATTGCTTAAGGTTTTTTCCGCTATGGTATTGCCTATGAACATCTCTTAGCTTTTTATTAGTTACATGAGTATATATCTGAGTAGTGCTAATGTTTCTGTGGCCCAAGAATTCTTGAATTATTCTTAAATCCACTCCTTGATTTAAAAGGTCTGTAGCCATGCTATGTCTTAAGGTGTGAGGCGTGGTGAAATACGGAACATTGGCTAAGGCGGCATACTTCTTCACAATTCTTTGGACAGAACGAGGCGTTAAACGGGCTTCTGAGCCTTGTTTTGCCCTATAATGTATAAATAGTGCTTTTTCTTCATCAGTGCGTGTTTCAAGGTATTTTTTGACCCAAGAAAGAGCTCTTTCTGAGAAATATACCATTCTAGGACGTTTTCCTTTGCCTATAATACTTAATTCCAAATCTGTTTTGTTTTCTATATTCTTAAATTGGTCTTTGTTTAAAGCAATAAGCTCAGATATTCTTAAACCAGTAGAAAAGAGGGTTTCTAGAATTGCTCGGTCTCTTAAGCCAGTTATAGTTTCAACATCAGGAGCCAGCAGTAATCTTTCAATTTGATCTAAGGTTAAAAATTTAATTGTTTTTTCTTTTTTAGCATCTTTAGGCAGCTGTATTTTATCAGCCGGAAGAGAAGCAATGTCTTTATCAGCAAAATATGTTAAAAGAGCGCGTAAAGCTATTAGGTAATAGTTTTGAGTTAGCTTAGATAAAGGATCTTTGTTTTTAGTCGTATATCTAGCCAAAAATAGTCGATAATTCCAAATATCCTCAGAAGAAAGTTCGTGAGGTTTTAAATTTTCTTTTTTATTATATTTCAACCAATCAGTAAATTTTTTAAGATAACGGCTGTAGTTTTTCTGAGTATTATCAGAAAGACCTTTTTCTATTTCGCAATAGTCCAAAAAGTCAGGAATATGCTTTATTATTGGTTTATCAGAGGTTTGCATGGTTTAAATGTCGCTTAAGGTACATTGTACGACTTTTATGATTATAATACAATAAGGGTTTTTGCCCTGCTTCCCCATTATACACGATGATTGTTTTATTTGTCAAATAGAAAGAAAGCATTTTTATGCTTTCATTCTTGCTTCAGCTAACACTGAGGCAAAATCTCTTTTTGGCCATGCCTTGTCCATTTTGTAGACAAAGTCTCGCACTTTCTGGGTTTCTCCCTTTTTGACAAAGCTGTCAATAATTTCTGTACAGCGGTCATTCAGCCATCTGGTTTCGCCATATCTTCGCGCCAGCTCAAGGGCGTAATCATACTGCCCATCTTCCAAGCAGTTATTAATAACTGCCCGAACAAATTCATCGTTTTTCATTGCTTGACTCATGTCAGCAACGAATTTTCTCAATTCATTGATAGTTTCCTTTTTAGCAAGGTTTCTTGCCATTTTTAGGCAACGACGCATCAGCCAGTCACTGATATTTTCTTTTTCAGCAACCCTTACGGCTATTTCATATTGGCCAAACGTTAAAAGGCCAAAGACTTCTTTCTTTCCCATAAAGCGCACCTCTTAGGTACTGCTTGAAGTATAAAATACAATTAGGTTCTTGTCAAGAGATGATTTAAACTCCCCTTCTCCTTTCTCTCGTTAAATAATCTTTTACTATTTTTTCGTATTCTTTTGGAGAAAAGGCAGGAAAATATGTTTTAGTGAAATAAAACTGAGCATAAGCAATATCCCACATCATAAATCCAGCTGAAAGATGAGGGTCATCATCGCAACCTGTTCGTATTACTAAATCAACTGGAGGCAAGTCTTTGGTCCAAAGGTTTTGCTTTATGGTGCTTTCATTCACTTTTTGTTTTTTCTTAATAATATTTTTGATGCATTCTTCCATTTCATCTGTACCGTTATAGGCCATTAAAAAAGTAAGATGGTATTGATTGTATAATTCTGTCTTCTTTATCGCTTCTTCAATAGCTTTATTTACGCTTAAAGGAAAGTATTCTTTCCATCTTCCCAAGACAGATATTTTAACCTGATTGTCATGTACTCTTTTATCTTGAGCAATTCTTTTGAATTGTTTTTCAAAGATTTTGAAAAGATAATTTACTTCTTTTTTGGGCCTTTTAGTGATATTATCCAAAGAGCTTCCCCAAAAAGTAAAATACGGAATTTTTAATTCCAAAGATTTTTCTAATATTTTTTCTAGAGTTATTGCTCCCCTCTCATGGCCGATAAATGCTGGTAAATTATTTTTTTTAGCCCAGCGTCGATTGCCGTCAGGAATGAGAGCAATATGATGAGTAGTTTTCATTGATTATTATTGGTGTTTTCTCTTCTGTTTTAGCTGTAATATAGCCCCAAAAGAAAGAAAGAAGAGAAATTAAAGCGACCATTAAAAACAGAATTAATTCAGCCTTGTTCTCTTTGACAAATTTTCTTATTTTTGCTAACATTGCTTTATTAGATAATAACAAGCTGATAAGATATATATTATCTTAAAATAAGCAAAACGTCAAAATGTCAAAAACTAAAGCAGCGGGAACAAGTCGTTTAGGTCGAGATTCTAGGCCCAAATATCTAGGAGTTAAGCTTTTTGCCGGAGAAAAGGCTAAAACTGGCTCTATTATTGTCCGTCAAAGAGGAAGCAAGATTATCCCTGGCAAGAATGTTAGAATGGGCAAAGACAACACTCTTTATGCTCTTAAAGAAGGAGTGGTTTCTTTTTCTACCAAAAGAAAAAAGCTTTTTGATGGTTCTCAGAGGATTGTTAAAGTAGTAAATGTAGAATAATTAAGCTTTTTTACTAGAAGCTTTGATAAACTCTTTGAATAAAGGATGAGGATTTAGGGGTCTTGATTTAAGCTCTGGATGAAATTGAACTGCCACGAAAAAGGGGTGGTTTTTTAATTCAATAATTTCTACCAAATCTTTTTCTGGATTGATTCCAGAGACAATCAATCCTTTTGAAGTAAGCAACTCCCGGTATTTATTATTGAGCTCATATCTATGTCTATGTCTTTCTGAAATTAATTTTTGTTTATAGGCTTTGCTAGCAATAGTTTTAGACACGATTCGGCAATTCCAAGCACCCAATCTCATTGTTGCTCCGTATCGCTTGTTTTTTATCAATTCTTTTTGCTCAGGCATTAAATCAATTACTGGTTCTTGAGTTTTGGGGTCAAATTCAGTTGAGGTTGCTTTCTTTAAGCCGCAGACATTTCTGGCAAACTCAATAGTAGCTAATTGCATTCCTAAACATAATCCTAAGAAAGGAATTTTGTTTTTTCTTAAATAGCTAATTACTTGTATCTTTCCTTCTGTTCCTCTGACTCCAAAACCGCCAGGTACAATTATGCCATCATAGTTTTTTATTTCTTTCAGAGCTTTAGAGTTTTCCTCAAATTTTTGAGATGAAAGCCAATATATTTCTGGTTGTTTATTACAACTCCAAGCAGCATGTTTTATTGCTTCAATGACAGAAATATACGAATCCATTAAAGAAAAATTGCCGGTTTCAAAGTATTTACCAACAATGCCAATTTTTACTGGACTCTTTTTTTTCTTAATTGTTTTGACGAGGTTTTCCCATTCTTTTAAATTGCTTTTTCTTGGCTTGAGGCCGGTTTTTTGAAGTATTCTGTTGCCTAGTCCTTCTTTTTCAAAGTTTAAAGGTATTTCATAAATAGATTCAACGTCTGGGGCAGAAATTACATCTCTTGGGTCAAGATTGCAAAATATGGAAATCTTTCTTTTTCTAGGCTCGTCTAAAGGAACTGCTGCTCGTCCTAAGATAAAATCAGGCTGAATCCCTGCTTCATTTAAAAGGCGAGCCGAAGTTTGGGTTGGTTTGGTTTTCATTTCGCCAATAGTTTTTATGGTTGGCAAAAAGGTTACTAAAGCAAAGAGAGTTTTCTTAGGGTTTTTCAGTTTCATCATTCTG
Organism: uncultured Candidatus Saccharibacteria bacterium; assembly: GCA_964586365.1. Lineage (GTDB taxonomy): Bacteria > Patescibacteriota > Minisyncoccia > Minisyncoccales > Minisyncoccaceae > Microsyncoccus. The sequence continues at coordinate 6,614 of CAZPGI010000003.1, read as the reverse complement.
GCTGCTTCTAGAAAAAGAAGGTTTTGATATTCCCCTACTGTCCCGCCAATTTCCACTATTACAAAATCGGCTTTAGTTTTTTTAGCCACTTTTTCAATTCTAGAAATCACTTCATTGGGAATATCAGGCACTACTTCTACACACTTTCCTTGAAAATCAAGGTTTCTTTCTCTTTCAATCACTGTTTGATAAACTCGGCCAGTGGTAATATAGTTTTCAGTAGACAAGCTTTCATTAAGGAATCTTTCGTAATTGCCTAAGTCTTGGTCGCATTCAGTTCCGTCATCAGTTACAAAAACTTCCCCATGTTCTATGGGGTTCATTGTCCCAGCGTCAACATTGATGTAGGGGTCAATTTTGACTGCACTTACTTTAAATCCCTTGCTTTGCAGTATTTTTCCGATTGAGGCTGCAGCAACGCCCTTGCCGACGCTTGACATTACTCCGCCTCCAACAAAAATATATCTAGCCATTGTTTTCAGAAATAATTATTTTAATCTCTGTTTCTAAATTATGGCCGAGTTCTAATTTGACCGGAAACTCGCCTACTTCTTTTATTGGATTTTCTAAATTAATTTGCTCTTTTTCTACATTAAAACCCATTTCTTTCAGAGAATCTGATATTTTTTTCTTGTTGATTGATTCAAAAAGCTGACCTTCTTTGCCTACAGTCACTTTTATTATCACTTCCCTGCCGTCTAGCGCTGAAGCTAGTTTTTCTTGCTCTTTTAATTCTTCGGCTGCTTTTTCTGCTTCTTGTTTCTTTTGCTCTTCTAGTTTTTTGATGTTTTTTTCGGTGGCTGGTAAAATCAATCCTTTAGGAATAAGAAAGTTTCTGGCAAAACCAGCAGGAACATCTTTTATTTCATTTTTTCTGCCGAGATTATCAATATCTTTTAAAAGTATAACTTTCATTGTTTTATTAATTTAATCAGTTCTTCCGTTGCTTTGTCTAGCTGCGGGTCTTTGTCGTTATTATAATCATCTTCAGTTAATTCTATTTCAATATCTGGTTTTATTCCTTTATCTTGAATAAGCTCTCCCTTAGGAGTATACCATTTTGTGGTTGTTACTTTCAAGGTAGAACCATCTTCAAAATTGATTATTCTTTGGACCAATCCTTTCCCAAAAGAAGTTTCTCCTAACACTATTACTTTGCTTCGGTTGTCTTTAATGGCACCCGTAAGAATCTCAGCCGAAGAAGCAGTTCCTTTGTTAATAAGGATAACGGTAGGAACGTTGGCAAAACTGGCTGGACCGTCGGCTTTGTAGCTGGTTTTTTCTAGATTTTTATCTTGTTCTGTTAAAACAACTTGTCCTTTTTCTAAAAACCAACCAGCAATATCTATTGTTCTATTTAAAAGTCCACCAGGATTATTTCTTAAATCAAGAATAATACCTTCAGCTCCACTATTTATAATTTCATAAGCAGCTTTTCTAAAATCATCAAAGACATATTCTGAAAAATGATAAATTGTCAGATAGGCTATTTTTTTACCATCTTTTTCAATTAATTGCCAATCAATAGTAGGAACTTTTATCAATGCCCTAGTTATTTCAAAAGTTTTAGTTTCTGTTGTTCCGTCTTTTTTTGTTTTTAAGATGGTTAAGACTACTTTTGTTCCTGTTTTTCCTTTGACTTTTGCAGCAACTTCGTCAACTGACATTTCTGCGGTTGATTGGCCATTTACTTCAATAATGACGTCCCCAGCAAGAATGCCCGCTGCTTCAGCAGGGGTTCCTTTGAGGGGAGCAATTACTTTAATTTGATTGTTTTTGACGCCTAATTGGACGCCTATGCCCTCAAATATTCCTGAGATGTCTTCTTGAAAGTCTTTTGATTGAGTTGGGTTAAAAAATACGGTATAAGGATCGCCGATAGCTTCAATCATTCCTGAAACAGCGCCATAAGTGAGTTTTTGTTTATCAATTTGACTAGGGTCAACAAAATTAAAAACTGCTTTTTCGTAAACTTCTTTTAAGAAGGATAAATCCATTCCGTCCAGATTATAGGCAGCCTTGTAGGCTTTTTCATTGATAAACTTATCAAAAAAGAATCCTCCTAGAAAAGCAAGAACTATTAGTAAAGCAATAATTTTTTTATTAGAGCGATTCATGGCAATATAATACCATAGCTTTTCTTTTTAAACAACTTTTCCCAAAAGATAGTTCCATTTGCCCTCAATTATTTTTGCTTTTACCAAAGATCCGGGTTTTCCTTTATCCAAAACAACTGCTCTGCCCGAATTTGTTCTAGCTAATCCTCTTTTTTCTATTACCAGCGCTTGAAAGATTTTTCCTTTCATTCTCTGGTTCTTTTCTCTACTTATATCCTGAAATAGTTTAGTAAGCTCTCTTGACCTCTGCTTTTTTATTCTGTCTGGCCAGTCTTTTAAAGCATAATCAGGAGTATTTTTTCTTTTAGAAAATTTAAAGATATGAACAATGTCTGGTTTAATTTGATTGATGATTTTTAAGGTTTTTTGAAATGATTGTTCGGTTTCCCAAGGATGACCGACAATAATGTCTGTAGCCAAAACGCTGTCTTTAAATTTGCTCCTAAAGGTTTTTGAAATTTGAATAAAATCTTCTACCCTGTAGTTTCTTTTCATTCTTTTCAAAACCTCATTATCTCCTGATTGCAGAGGTAAATGAAGAAACTTGTATAATTTATCAGATTCGTATGCTTTTATTAATTTCTTTATTATTTTTTTGGTGTGGCCAGGATTCATCATACCCAGTTTGATTTTAAAGTTTCCTTCAATTGCCAATAATTCTTTTAATAAGTCAGTTAATTCTTGTTTTCCTCTGTCTAAACCAAAAATAGCTAAGTCTTGAGAAGTTAATTGAATCTCTTTTGCTCCTTGATTTAAAGCTTGTTTGACAGAGACTACAATATCTTTAATAGTAAAGGATTTTAATTCTTTTCTTGCTAATTTAGCAGTGCAATAGGTGCATTGGCCAAGACAGCCTTCAGCAATAGGAATAATAGCGCTAGCTTCTTTGATGCTGATAACAGGTTTTTTAATAGAGTTGTCTTTTAAGATAATAGCTGGCTTTTTTGAGAGCGCTTGTTTAGCTATTTTATTGATAGAACCGATACTTTGAGGAGAAATGATGCCGTGAGCTAAGGATTGACACTGGTCAGAGATTAAAGGCAGGCAGCCGGCAATAATAATTGTTTTGCCTTGTTTTTTTAATTGGTTGATTCTTTTGAATATCTTTCTTTCTGTTTTTTCTACTACGCCACAGGTGTTGAATACAACAATATCAGCTTCTTTTAAAGAAGAAGGTTTGAAGTTTTTATTTAGTTCTAGTTTTATTCTTTCTGAATCAGTTTGATTAAGTTTGCAGCCAAAGGTTTCTAAATAATAGGTTTTCATTTTAACGGAGCGAGATACCGGAATCGAACCGGCGTCTTCTGCTTGGGAAGCAGATGTGCTACCACTGTACCAATCTCGCTTATTCTATCTTCCTGACAATACACAAAGGAGTTTGCTCTGAGGCTTGACCTAAGGGATTGTCTTTGAAGACTTTTTGACAGAAATCATCGGTAATGTTTTTGTTTGATTTCCCTAAGACATTAACTCCTAAATCATTAGCATCAATAATTACTACTTCATTACCTATTTTGTTTTTAATTTCAAGAGCTGTTTTGTTTGGTTCTTTGGGTCCTAATTTAGCATATTTGTTGTAGGGGGGCAAAGTATAATCACAAGGTCCGTCAATGGCATTAATATTGTTTCCTACTACTTTGTAAAACACTCCTTTAATGCCAAGGGGCTTGGTTAAAAGAGCGGCAAGGGAAGCAAAAATAATTCTCAGGGGGCCAGCTTCTCTAATAGCTAGTTCCATTGTCCAGGGACTGCCTAAACCAATACCATAAGGAGATTTGTGAACAAACTTAACGAGGATATTAGCCAAAGGAGATGGTTTAATGTCCTTAATTGGAAAAGCTCGGCCTTGAGAAATAGCTACAATCTTTTCGCTGATAAAAAGAAGGTCGCCTGGTTTTAAGAAAGGAGAAGCATATTGAGAACAAACATCAACAATGTTATCGTCTTTAGTAACAATGTGAGTTTTTAAAGGATGGCGAGCGTATTTACTCCCGTCTACTTCAACAATCAATTCCTTTCCAGGATTGGGTTCCATAAAGACGTTTATTCCTCGGTTGTTTTTCCGTCAAACTCTTCGCTGTCTGCTTCAGCTTGTTCTTTGGTAGCATGGATTACTCCGTCTCGGTGGTTTGGTGGGCTGTAAATAGTATACAGCTTCATTGGTTCTTCGGTTGAAGTATTGATGATGTTGTGTTTTACTCCAGCCGGAATAACAATAGCTGAACCATCTTCAATGGGATATTCTACTCCATTCAAGACAGCCTTGCCAATACCTTTCTCTACCCTAAAGAACTGGTCAAGAGTATGAGTTTCTTCTCCAATATCTTGTCCAGGAAGAAGACTCATTAAGACCAATTGGCTGTGTTTGGCAGTGTACAGAACTTTTCTAAAGTTGTCATTGTCAACACTCGCCTTTTCGATGTTTATGACATATCCTTTCATAAGCAAAATTAAATTATTATTATGTTTCTAATTATAGCACGAAAATAATTTTTGTGTCAATCTCGGTGTGACTATTTGACGAAATCCGAACCTTTTTTGAACGGAACAGACGCTCTGCCCTACTCTCA
>CAZPGI010000003.1:0-1827 GCA_964586365.1 uncultured Candidatus Saccharibacteria bacterium | reverse complement strand
ACAACGTGAACTTACCAGAAATTAAAAAACGGTTGGGTGACCAATTTGAGTGGTCAAGATGCCTTAGTCTCATAATCATGATTTAATATTTGTTTTATTTTGTCAAGCGGGAAGCAGTTTTTCTCATGGTATTTAGTTTTTCTCTTGATGTGGTATAATTTAAATATGTTAGGTCGCGGCCTTAGAAGAAACATTTTAAATCATAAAAAATTATGGACTTACAAAAACAACAGAATAAATTAAAAATTAATCTTATCGATTATGATTTAGATAAAATGTGGCAGGCGCATCCTTTAATTAATCAGCTGAGGGGACGATTGCCTTCATTTTTACCGAAAGGATTATATGATCCGCAGGATTTAGAACACCAAGTATTATTTAGATTAACTACTTTTGACCCTCAAGATATTACAGATGAAATTATTCAATTTGTGATTGAAGAACAATTTTTGATACTGCAAGACCGCTTAAGTAAATTAAATTTTGATTTAGATTATATATTTAGAGGATTATCCGGAAAATATCCGGATTTAAATATTTATAACAGGCTGGAATTATACAATGAAAATAATACATTAGTGGCGAAAGACGATAAACGTTCTTTTGTTGTGGAATTTAGAACAGTGCAGAACGACGAAATTATTTCTTTATTTACAAATGAATTGCACTATATTCATCAGGGGAGACCAAAAGGAGAAACATTCGCTTTTTATTTTGCCGGAGATAAACTTCCTTGGGCAATAGAAACAACAGAACCATCGGTGATATCAAAAGATTATAAAAGAGATGCTTTGTTGGCCAATGGCATTGACCCAAATAAAGCAATTGAATTGACACGTTTTTATACTTTGCCCGGCGCACCGTTAAATGCGATTTCTTTGATGGATGCTCTTATCTCAAAGTATTACAAATCAAAAGGCATTGAAGCATTATTTACCACCACAATGCCAATGTATTCAAAAACAAAAAGCACCACCATAGCTGGCGGTATAAATAAACCCCTTTTAGTTAAAGATTTGCGTCATAAATTTATTCCGGAAAAAATTCAAGGGAAAATTTGTTATAGACATACAACAACTATCCCAGAACAACAAAAAGAAATTGATTTTATTACAACTCATCCAAATTTTCCGACGATGTTAGTTGTTGAAGTTTATAAATTAATTAATGAACCGAGTTTAAAACCGTTAAAAGTTCTTGAAGACGGTAAGAAAGTTATTTATGCTAGACGGCGCGATATTAAGATTGAGGAGGAAATAAAATTTTCAGTAAAAGATATTAATACTATTTTGGAGAAGATAAATAACGAAGATATTAAAAATGGCGGTATTAAATTTTCTAAAACAGAATATGTGCGCGACACTATATATGGTTCTTCTAATGATGATCGTAAAATAAGACTACGATTGCAAAATAATTTTGAAAATTTTTTAGTGGAAGCTATTTATAAACATAAAATTGATCACACTGACGATATTAAGATAGAAGTAGAAGAAATAATATATAAAGGAGATAAAATCAAAGAAGCTTTAAATGTCATTAAACAACAAGGTGATTTTAAAGAAGAAAATTCGTATGAAAAAATCAGAATTATTTATTTAGGCGACAAGATTGAAATTACTTTAGACATCTATCCATATGGTGTTTGGCTGGAAATAGAAGGAAGCCCAGAAAAGATTTGGGATACGGCGGGTAAATTAGGATATAAAAAAGAAGATGGTATAACCCTTAATACTGATGAACTTTATTTAGAGTGGAATAAAAAATTAAAATTGAAAGAATTTTGGGATGTAAGATTTGGTTTGACTGGAGAAAAATAAAAATATG
>CAZPGI010000002.1:0-43473 GCA_964586365.1 uncultured Candidatus Saccharibacteria bacterium | reverse complement strand
TATGTTTTAGACAAAAAAATAATGGTTATTGCTGACGAAAAAGATGTTTTGGCTATTGCTGGAATCAAAGGAGGGAAAAAAGCAGAAATATCAGAAGAAACTAAAACAATAGTTTTAGAATCAGCTAACTTTGAGTCTAAAACAATAGGCCAAACTGCCAGAAGACTTAATTTAAGAACAGATGCTTCAGCTAGGTTTGAACATAGCCTTGACCCCAATTTAACAGAAGTTGCTTTAAACAGGGCAAGCCAATTGATTGTAGAATGGGCTAAAGGAGAAATAGCGAAAGGAATAATTGATATTTATCCGGAAAAAGTAAAACCGAGAAAAATTAATCTAGAGTTTGAGCTAGTAAACAAGGTATTGGGAATTACTGTTCCTCAAAACGAGGCAATTAGCATTTTAAACCGATTAGGAATAAAAGTTTTAACCAAAACAAAAGATTCTCTACTTTTAGAGATTCCTACCTTTAGACAAGATTTAGTTATTGCCGAAAATATAATTGAAGAAATTGGAAGGGTTTACGGCTATGAAAAAATTCCTTCTCTCCTTCCGTCGATTAAAGACTATCCCATTAAAAGGAATAAGTTTAATCTGTTCCTTGATAGGGCTAGAAATGCTTTAAAAGAATTAAGCTTTACTGAGGTATATAATTATTCTTTTTTTGGAGATAAGGAAAAAAATAAATATCAACTAGAGCCTGAAGAGATATTGAATCCAACAAGCAGTTTCTCTAAATACTTAAGACCTAGTTTGATTCCTTTACTGGAAAAAAATCTAGAAGAAAATTTAAAATGGTTTGAAAGAGTAAAGATTTTTGAAACAGGAAAAGTATTTTTCAGCCAAGGAGAAAAGATAGGGGAGAAAACAATGCTGTCCGGAGGAGTTTCTTTTAGCGAAAATAAACAGAAAGATTTTTTAAGATTTAAGGGAGAAATTATTTTTCTTTTGAATCAATTGGGGATTAAAAATATTATTTTTGCTAAAACTTCAAGTAATTTATTATTAGAAATTATCATAAATAAGGAAAAAATTGGTAAGATTATAGTCGCTGACCAAGGATTCTTCTTTGAGCTTGATTTTGATGCTTTGATTAAATATGCGAACGACCAAAGAGAGTACGAAAAAATATCTTACCATCCTTCAGCCATCAGAGACATTTCTGGAATAGTTGAAGAAAAAGTTTCTCTGGAAAAATTAAAAGAAACGATAAGGCAAGGGGGTTCTGGATTGATTAAAGATTTAGAAGTTTTTGATGTTTATCAAGGACCAAGAATAGGCAAGGGCAAAAAAAGTGTTTCTTTTCACATAATTTTTCAATCAGAAGAAAAAACACTTGACTCTAATGAAATTGATAAAATACAAAAAGAGATAATAAAAATACTTTCCGCACAATTGGGCTGGGAAGAAAGAAAATAATATGGCAAAAGAAAAAACATCTTCGTACAGCGCTAAAGATATTTATGTTTTAGAAGGTCTTGATCCAGTAAGAAAAAGACCGGGAATGTACATTGGTTCAACTGGTCCCCAGGGTTTGCACCATTTAATTTACGAAGTGGTTGATAATTCCCTAGACGAAGCAATAGGAGGATTTTGTGATAAAATTGAAGTTTTTTTACTCTCTGAAAATAGAGTTAAGATTACTGACAATGGCAGGGGTATACCAGTTGATAAACACGCTAAGACTAAAAAATCTGCCCTAGAAACAATTATGACTACCCTTCACGCTGGTGGAAAATTTGGCAGTGGAGCTTATAAAATCTCTGGCGGTTTACATGGAGTAGGCGTTTCAGTAGTTTGCGCTTTATCAAAATATATGCGAGCTGAAGTTTGTCGAGATGGTTATAAATATGCTCAAGAATACAAACAAGGAAAGCCAACAACAGCAGTTAAGAAAATTAGTACTTGCAAAGAAAGGGGTACGACTATTATTTTTGAACCAGACCCAGAGATATTTAAGGAAATTGTCTTTGACCGAAAAAAGACTCTTAATCATTTAAGACAGCAAGCTTATCTTACTAAAGGAATAAGCATTGATTTTTACGATTTGAGAGATGAAAAGAATCCTTTTGACTATCACTTTTATTTTGAAGGTGGAATAAAGTCTTATTTAAAATATCTAGTTAAAAACGACAATGTTCTTCACCCTAATCCTTTTTATGGTATCGGAGAAAAAGAGGACATTCTTGTTGAGGCTGCTTTTACCTATATTGACGACTATGAGATATATGAAGAAAGTTTTGTCAATAATATTTTTACCAGCGAAGGAGGAATGCACTTGACTGGACTGAGGGCAGCTTTGACTAGAGTAATAAACGATTATGCTAGAAAACAAGGATTTCTTAAAGAAACAGAACCTAATTTAACCGGAGACGATATTAGGGAGGGATTAACTGCGATTGTTTCTGTTAAAATAAAAGAGCCGCAGTTTGAAGGCCAGACTAAATCAAAATTAGGCAACCCTGAAGCAAGAACAGCTACTGAAACAGTAGTGGCTGAAGCTTTAACTGATTATCTAGAAAAGTTTCCTCAAGACGCTAAAATAATAGTGGAAAAAGCTGTTCTTTCTTATAAGGCTAGAAAAGCAGCTAAAGCAGCTAAAGAAACTGTTTTGAGAAAAGGAATTTTGGACGGATTATCTTTGCCGGGGAAACTAGCTGATTGCATTTCCAAAAAACCAGAAGAGTCCGAGCTTTTTATCGTTGAAGGAGAATCAGCAGGGGGGTCCAGTAGACAGGCTCGCGATAGAAGATTTCAAGCCATTCTTCCTATTAGGGGAAAGATTTTAAATGTAGAAAGAGTGAGATTGGATAAAATGCTTACTTCTCAAGAAGTAAAATCATTAATTATTGCCCTAGGAACAGCTATTGCTGATGACTTCCAAATGGATAAATTAAGATATCATAGGATAATTATTATGTGCGATGCTGACAGTGATGGCAATCACATTAAAACCTTGTTAATGACTTTATTTTTTAGACATTTTAGGCCAATAATTGAGAGCGGATATTTATACATTGCTCAACCGCCCTTGTATAAAATAACCTCAGGTAAAGAAATTCATTACGCTTATTCAGACGAAGAAAAAGAAAAGGTTCTTTCTTTTATGAATGATAAGAGTAGAATAAACATTCAAAGATACAAAGGTTTGGGAGAAATGAACCCGGAACAATTATGGGAAACCACTATGGACCCTTCCAAAAGAATTTTGCTTCAAGTAAGCATTGAAGATGCTCAGCAGGCAGATAGTACTTTTGATATGCTTATGGGCAAGGAAGTTATTCCTAGGAAAAGGTTTATTCAAGCTTCAGCTAAAAATGTTAAAAACCTTGACATTTAATGGATTGTTTGACATTTAAGTCTTCTTTTGCTAATCTAAAACATTATGAAATTGACAAATTTTTTTAAGGAAGTCGGTTCAGAAATTAAAAAAATCACTTGGCCGACCCGTCAAGAAACAATCAAATATACCTTAATTGTTATTGGAGTTTCCGTAATTGTAGCTATAATTCTAGGAGGTTTTGACTTTATTTTGGTTCGGCTAATGGATAAGTTTATTTTTAAATAATATGGCCAAACAACAAGAATCTAATGAAAGAAAATGGTATGTTTTACATACTTATTCTGGATACGAAGACGCGGTAGCTAAAAGTTTAAAACAAAGAGTAGAATCTTTAGGAATGGAAGATAAGATTTTTAATGTTTTGGTTCCCAAAGAAAAGAAAATTAAAATTAAGAACGGAAAGAAAAAAATGGTTGAAGAAAAGATTTATCCTGGTTATGTGTTGGTGGAGATGATAGTAACCGATGATTCTTGGTATGTGGTAAGAAACACGCCTAATGTTACTGGTTTTGTTGGTTCAGGTACTATTCCTTTGCCTGTTTCCTTTGAGGAAATGGCTTCCTTGAATGAAAAAGTAACTCAAGAAGAACCAAAATACAATATCACTTTTAAAAAAGGCGATTTAGTAAAAATAACTGACGGGCCGTTTAAAGATTCTGAAGGAAAGGTTTCTGAGGTTGACCAAGAAAAAGGTAAGGTTAAGGTAATGATTGATATGTTTGGCCGAAATACTCCTTTGGAGCTTGATTCATTACAAATTAAAAAGATATAAATATGGCAAAAGAAATAAAGGCATTAATAAAATTACATATTCAGGCAGGCAAAGCTAATCCCGCCCCTCCGGTTGGACCAGCTCTGGCTCAACACCAGGTAAACATTGCCGAGTTCTGTCAAAAGTTTAACGACGCTACTAAAGAGATGGGCGATTTTAAGATTCCAGTGGAAATTACTGTTTACACTGACCGTTCCTATAAATTTATCTTAAAACAACCACCGGCTGCTCAACTGATTAAAAAAGCTATTGGTTTGGAAAAAGGCTCTGGAGAACCGAATAAGAAAAAGGTAGGGAAAATAACAAGAGCGCAATTAGAAGAAATAGCTAAACAAAAAATGCCTGACTTAAACGCCAATAATTTAGAACAGGCCATTAAAATTATTGAAGGAACAGCTAAATCGCTGGGCCTGGAAATTGAAAAATAATGATTTTATCAGATAGAGAAATAAAAAAACTGATAAACAAAGGTGAAATTAAAATTAATCCTAAACCCGACTTCAAAACTCAGCTAGGCTCAGCTTCTCTTGATTTGAGATTAAGTTCTGAGTTTATGGTTTTCAATCTCACCAAAAAAGCTTACATTGATACTCGTGACCCTGAAAGTTTTAAAGATACAACTACTTTGGTAAAAGTAGGAAAAAAAGAGCCATTTGTTTTTCATCCTGGAGAGTTTGTTCTTGGGGCAACCTTGGAAGAAATATTTTTGCCCGACAATATCTGCGCGAGGATTGATGGTCGTTCTTCTTTAGGCAGGTTGGGAATAATAATTCATTCTACTGCTGGGCATATTGACCCTGGCTTCAAAGGAAAACTAGTTTTAGAAATGCAAAATATCGGAATGATTCCTATTCTTCTTTATCCAGAAACAAGAATTTGCCAATTGGTTTTTGAAGAACTGTCTTCGCCAACTCTTAATCCCTATTTTAAAAAAAAGGGAGCCAAGTATGTAAATGTTAAGCATCCCCAAGGGAGTAAGCTAGAAAAAGCATGAAAACTTTAGGTAAGTTCATTGTTATTGAAGGCATTGACGGATGTGGAGGAGAGACTCAGACAAGGCTTTTGTCTGATTTTTTGAATAAAAAAAATAGAACAGCTGAGCAGATAACTTTTCCTCAATACGATAAGCCAATAGGAAAACTGATTCATGAGTTTCTTTATGGCCATTATGATTTTAATCCGGAAGTTCAAACTCTCCTTTATTTCTCTGAATTTATTCAAAGCAAAGAAAATATAAGAAAGAGCCTAGAAGAAGGAAAAGTAATAATAAGTGATAGATATTTTACTTCAACCTTGGTTTATCAGGGCTTAAGAGGAATGGATACAGAAAAAATATTGCAACTCTCTCAATTGTTTGATATTATTAAGCCAGACCTAGCAATTCTTTTAAAGATTTCTGCTGAAACTTCCATAAAAAGAAAAACAAAAGAAAAGGGAGGAAACTTAGATAGAAACGAAAATAATTTTCAACTTTTAAAAGATTTAGCAGAAAGATACGAAACTTTAGCTGAAGAAAACATTTTTTGCCCTTGGGTAATTATTGACGGAGAAAAAACAATTGAAGAGGTTTTTAATCAAATAGTTCTTTTATTAAATAATAAATTAAAAGTAATATGACTAAAAAATCAATTAATCAATATATTGACCAAACAAACATTAGGCTAGATGCCAAACGTCAAGACATTATTAATACTTGTAAAGAGGCTACAGAATATCAGTTCAGGGGAGTTTGCGTTAGGCCGAAATGGGTTAAAACAGCGGCCAAAAAGTTGAAAGGAACAGGCATTAAAGTCATTGCTTTAATAGATGACCCTATTGGATTAAGCGAGCATAAAGAAAGAGTGAAAACGTGCAAACAAGCTAAAGTTGATGGGGCTAATGAATTAGATGTTGTTGTTTCTATTCCTGACGTTAAAATGGAAAGATGGGAAAAGGTGGAAAAAGATTTAAAAGAAATATGCAAAATTCTTCCCACGAAGGTGATAATTGGAAGCGGCTATTTAACCGATGAAGAGATTGCTAAAGTTTCTTCTATTGTTAAAGCAGCTGGAGCTATTTGTGTAAAAACAGCTACTGAAAAAGACCCTTTGGAAAACAGAGAGCTAGAAGAGAAAGCTAGGCATCTTAAAATTATGAGAAAGAATGCTCCGGGTTTATTAATTAAAGCTTCAGGAAAAATTCAGTCCCTTAAAGACCTTAATCAAATGATAAGGGCTGGCGCTGATATTGTTGGTACAAGCAATGGAGTTAAAATAATGAAAGAAGCCAAAAAATATGTTTAAAACAACTATTGGCTTGGAAATACATTTTGAAGCTAAGACTCGCTCAAAGATGTTTTGTTCTTGTCCGAATGAAGAATGGAACGCTTTGGAAGAAAAACCGAACACTAATATCTGCCCAATCTGCACTGGCCAGCCAGGAACCTTACCAGTGATCAATGAAGAAGCGATTAATAAAATAATTATGACTGGTTTGGCGTTGAATTGCGAGATTGCTTTAAAATCAAAGTTTGACCGCAAAAATTATTTTTATCCTGACCTGCCCAAGGGATATCAAATATCTCAATATGATTTACCATTATGCTCTAATGGATTTTTAGAAATTAAATTAACTAATGGTCAAAAGAAAAAAATAGGAATTACACGAATTCATATGGAAGAAGACACAGGAAAATTATTGCATACAGCAGATGGAGTAACTTTAGTTGATTTTAACCGCACTGGGGTTCCTCTAATAGAATTAGTTACTGAACCAGATATAAATAGTTCTGAAGAAGCTAAAAAATTTTGTCAAGATTTGCAACTTATTTTAAAATATTTAGATGTATCTAATGCGGATATGGAAAAAGGACAAATGCGTTGTGAGGTTAATATTTCTTTAAACAAAGAAGGTGAAAATAAATTAGGTACTAAAGTAGAAATTAAAAATCTTAATTCGTTTAAGTCAGTAGAAAAATCAATTGAATATGAAATTAAGAGACAGTCTCAATTATTAGATAGGGGTGAGGCAGTTGTCCAAGAAACGCGAGGGTGGCACGACGATAAACAAATTACTTTTTCGCAACGCAATAAAGAAAATGCTTATGAATATCGTTATTTTCCAGAACCAGATTTACCCCCCTTGACGATTACTACAGAAAAGGTAGAATTAATTAAAAGTATTATGCCAGAATTGCCTGAAGAAAAAAGAAAAAGGTTTCAAAAAGAATATTTTTTGGAAGACCCAGAGATTTTTATTAAAGATCCTGCTTTAGGTGATTATTTTGAAAAAGCTATTTCCGAAGCTTATTGTTGGGTCAAAGAAACTGGTTGCGATAAAGACAAAAAGGAAATCGTTAGAATCTGTTTTAATTATTTAACTACTGACCTACAATATCTTTTAAAGAATGAAGGGGGAGCAGTAATTGAAAAAAAAATAACTCCAGAAAATTTTGGAGAGTTTGTTTGCCTTATGGCCCAAGGTAAGATTTCCAGCAAAATTGCTAAAGTTATTCTTGAGGAAATGTATAATACAGGCAAAGACCCTTCTCAGATTATTGAAGATAAAGGATTGGTGGAAATTACAGATGAGACAGAAATTGAAAAATTAATCAAAGAAGTTTTAAAAGAAAATCAAAAAGCAGTTGCTGACTATCAAAAAGGTAAAGAAAATAGTTTTACCTTTCTCCTAGGGCAGGTAATGGCTAAATCTAAAGGCAAAGCTAATCCTCAAAAAGCAGGGGAATTGCTTAAAAAGGCTCTTGGTTAGTTTAAAAACTTTTTCACCAGTCTTTCTGCTTCTTTTTCGTTCTTAACCCATTTAATTTTCTCTTTTTTAAACCAGGTCATCTGTCTATTGGCTAGTTTTATTGTATTAGAAATAATTTCTTCTTTAATGTTTTTTTTCTTCCATTCAGCGTAGCCAATGGTATTTAATAATACTTGATTGTTTTTTCCATATTTAGCCCAAAGCCTCTGAGCTTCTTTTTTCAATCCTTTTTTAAGCATCTTTTCAGTTCTTTTCTCAATATTTTCTTTTAGTTCTTTCTTTGTTTTTTTAATGCCTATCTGTAAAGTTTCAAATAAAGGCTCTTTTTTTGCTTTTTGTTCGGAAAATAATTGATTGGATAAAAGACAAACTTCTATTGCTCTAATTAATCTTCTTTTATTGTCTCTATCAATTGTTTTTGCTCCTTTTTTGTCTAATTCTTTATAAAGAGAATATAGTTCTTGATTGCTTTTCTTTTCCAGCTCTTTTCTTAATTTTTTATCAGGTTTAATTTTAGGAAAATCAAGATTGTCAACGATTGCTTTAATGTATAGTCCTGTTCCGCCGACAAGAATAGGCAGTTTTCCTCTTTCAATTATTTCTTCAATTGTTTTCAGGGCTTTTTCTTTATACAAAGCTACGTTAAAATTTTGATTCAGAGAAACAATGTTTATCAGGTGATGAGGATACTTTGGTTTAGCTGTGCCAATATCCATCTCCTTGTAAATCATTCTGGAGTCAGCGGAAATTAATTCTCCATTAAACTTTTTGGCAAGATTAATAGCTAAATCAGTTTTTCCCGAAGCAGTTGGACCCAAGATAACAAGCACCTTGTCTTTTATTAATTTTCCTTCTAAGCCCATGGCTGTTGTTTTCAATACTTTTACTTTTACAAATCTGCCAATAAACTCGTCGCTAGCCTTAAACCTGATTGTTTTGTAATGTCTTGTTTTGCCTAGAAGATAATCTTTATTTCTTTCCATTGCCAAAACTTCTACTGTTTTTCCTAAAAACTTTTTATTCTTAGCTAAAGCTGTTTTATTCAAAACCTTAACCAGTATCTTTTCTCTAGTTTTTTTCTCTTTTTTAGGCACATTGTCTTTCATTTTTTCAAAACATAAAGACTGGGGACGAGGGGAGTATTGAGAGATGTAGGCCATGTCAAACCTAATCTTTTCCATGGCTTTTTTGGTGTTTTCAAAAGCTTTTTTTGTCTCTCCTGGAAAACCAACAATAATATCAGTAGAAATAGCCAATTCCTTGTCTAAACCCTGTCTTTTGGCCTTAAATGCGCTTCTTAGCGCTGTTATTACCCCCATATAGTCATTTATAGTATAAGGCCTGTTCATACGCCTTAAAACCTCGTTATCTCCGGATTGGAGGGGAAGGTTTAAGTAAGGAGTAACTTTAGGGCTTTGGGCTAAAGCATTAATCATTTTTAAAGAAAAATTCTTTGGATGAGGACTAGTAAATCTAAGCCAAAACTTGCCTGGTATTTTGTCTATTTCTTTAATTAATTCAGTAAAATCAATTTTGGAATCAAGGGGAGAGCAATAATCATTAACATTTTCTCCCAAAAGCCAGATTTCCTTGTATCCTTTTTCAATTAAGTCTTTTATTTCTTTCAAAATATTCTTATGGCTTCTAGAAATTAATTTTCCTCGAGTATAGGGAACAGCACAATAGGAACAGAAATTGCTGCAGCCAAAAGAAATGGGAACATAGGCAGAAAAAGCATTTTCATATTTTGGCTTAATGGAAAGATAGTCCTTTTTTATTTTTTTCTTTTTATTCAATAATCCTGGTAGTTTGTAAAGTTCGGTCTTATCAAGAATAAAATCAAAAGAGCTGGCTAGTTTTTTTCTATCTGGTTTTAAAATGCAACCAGTTAAAATAGTTTTTGCCTTGAGCTTTTTTAATTTTGGAATTAAACCATAAACCCTATCTACGGCTGTTTGTCTGACTGAGCACATATTTACGACAATTAAATCTGCCTTGGCAATATCAGAAGTTTTATCGTATCCTAAAGATTCTAAAACAGCGCTGATTCTTTCTGAATCAGATTTATTCATCTGACAGCCAAAAGTAATAATATGATACTTCATTGAGAACAGGCTTTTTTACAGATACCTTTAATACTGTTTTCTTGGGAAGAACATAAAATTAAACCAGAGCAACAGATTCTTTTATCATTAAGAAGAATTTTTCCTCCTTCTTTAACACAGGCATTACAAGCTCCTTGATAGGCAACAAAAGTGCCTGCTCTTATTGCTTCGCAAGCGTTTTTATACTCTTTGCCGTTTTGACCGCAAACAAGATTAATTGTTTCTGGGCAGGGGATATCAGTTTTATTAACAATCTGGCTTTGGACATTATTAATAATGTTTTTTGACTGAGGAGAAAGAGGCAAAGCATTAAGATTTTCCATCACCTCATTGAAATCAACTTCATCTTTTTGGGAAAGAACTTGGGCGGCAAAGTCATTCAACTTTTGGACATCTTCAGGAGGAATGTTTTTCAGTTGAGCTATGGTTTCCTGATTTTCTTCAGTTATTTTCTTAACCAAATCATCAGCCAGCATTTTTTGATAAGTGCTATTAGAGCTTAGTTCTTTAGCATATTTTTTAATGGTTTCTATTTCTTCTGGACTAAGATTGGGGTCAGCTATTTTTTGGCTGATTACTTCTTGTTGAACTTCTATCAGGGCTTTCTTTTCGCTCTCATTAGAAACTTTTTCTTCCATTTTTTTCAAAACTTCAACATCTTCCACTTCTTGAACAACTGTTTGCAGTTTTGTTTTGACTTGTTCTGGCTCGGCAACCTTAAAAGCAGAGGCAGTTAAGTTTTCCAATGCTTTATCCTTAACCTCTTGTGTTTTTTCTTTAGCAGTTGTTTTGTTTTCTATACTGTCTAAGGTTTTTTGATTAGCCATACTGCTTTCTGCTATTTTGCTTAATAAAGCATCTGTATTAACACTGCCCTTTTTTAAAACAGCTACATAATTAGTTAAACATTCTGTTTCTTTTTTGTAATTTTCTAAAGCTTTATTAATTGCTTGAGTATTGTCTGGTTTAGTTTCTGCCAATTTATTTGCTTCTGCTAGTTTTTGATTAGCAAACTCTAGCCTTAATTCAGCCTTTCTAACAGGGCTGAAGGTAAAAAGCATCTGGGCTTCCCGGCCCATATCTTTTAGAAAATACAAAGGATTGTCAGGGAGCAGAACCGAAGAAGTTGTGCCCTGAGCAAAGGCTAAATTAAAAAAACAAAGAAAAATCAAAAAACAAAATAATAATTTTTTCATATATTTTCTTTTACTATTATCTCTTTAAACTTTTTCAGAGACATTTGACCCAGGTCTCCTTTTCCTCTTTTTCTCACGCTTACATTTTTGTTCTTTTTTTCCTTTTCGCCAACAATTAAAAGATAGGGGATTTTTTCAATTTCTCCTTCTCTTATCTTTTTGGAAATAGTTTCTTTTTGCTCAACTACTTCTACCCGAAAATCTTTTAACTCTTCTTTAATTTCTTTTGCGTATTTGTTGAACCTATCGCTTATTGGCAGTATTTTAATCTGAAGAGGAGAGAGCCAGAAAGGAAAAGCGCCAGCATAATGTTCTATTAAAACTCCGATAAATCTCTCTAAAGAACCGCATAGGGCGCGATGAATCATATATGGTTTTTCTTTTTCTCCTTTTTGATTGATAAAAAATATTTGAAAGCGGTCAGGCAGATTAAAATCAACCTGAATAGTAGTGCATTGCCATTCTCGACCTAAGCTATCTTTAACTTTTATATCAATTTTAGGTCCGTAAAAAACTCCACCGCCAGGGTCAATGCTATAATTGATTTTTGCTTCTTTCAGTACTTGCTCTAGAGCAGCGGTTGCTTTTTTCCAACCTTGGTCAGTGCCTGCGTATTTTTCCGGTCTAGTTGAAAGGTAAATATTATATTCTTTAAAACCAAATTTCTTTAAGATTTTAAATCCTTGTTTTAAAAGCAAAAATACTTCTTTTTTTAATTGACCTTCCTGACACCAAATATGGGCATCATCTTGAGTAAAGCCTCTTACTCTAGTTAAACCATGAAGAGTACCAGAGCGTTCAAATCTGTAAACTGTTCCAAACTCGGCTAATTTCAAAGGAAGCTCTTTATATGACCTTACTTGAGATTTAAAAATCTTTACATGAAAAGGACAATTCATTGGCTTTAACAAAAACTTTTCGTCCTCAATTTCAATAGGTGAATAAATATTTTCTCTGTAATTTTCCCAATGTCCAGAAGTCTGCCATAAGGAAAGCTTGCCGATATGCGGAGTTTCTACAAAATTATAGCCATCTTTTGTTAATTCTTGATAAAGATAGTCTTTAATTAATTTTCTAAGTATTGCTCCTTTGGGAAGCCAAAGGGGAAGGCCAGCGCCTACTTCGTCATCAAACATAAAAATGCCTAATTTTTCTCCTAAAATACGATGGTCTCTTTTTTCTGCTTCTTCTCTTAGTTTTAAATAATCATCTAATTCTTTTTTTGTATTAAAGGCTAGCCCATAAATCCTAGTAAGCATGGGGTTGTTTTCGTCTCCTTTAAAATAGGCTCCAGCTATTTTATCTAATTTAAAAGCGTCTGGATTTAATTCTTTAGTTGATTTAACATGGGGTCCCTTGCATAAATCAATAAATCCGTCTATCTCATAGACAGAAACCTTGCCTCCTTTTAACTCCTTAAGAATCTCTAGCTTAAAAGGTTGGTCTTTTAATAATTTTTTTGCTTCATCTTTAGTAATAATTTTCTTCTGGAAAGATAGATTTCTTTTCAGAATTTCTTTCATTTTCTTTTCAATTTTTTTAAGGTCTTCGTCGCCAATCAGCTCCTTGGTTTTTATATCATAATAAAATCCATTTTCAATATCCGGTCCTGTTCCAAATTGAACATCAGGATAAAGCTCTTTTATCGCTAGAGCTAGAATGTGAGCAAAAGAATGTCTATTTATTTTTTCCATATTTATTATTATATTATGCTTCTAATATCTCTTCTACTTCACTGGCAATAACTTTGGGCGACCCATCTTTAACATCAGTTCTGCCAGTTACTGAAATTATTTTATTTTCCTTAAAAAGGTCAGAATTTTTCTCAACAAGAGAAGGGAAGACAACTACTTCTATTCTATCTGTCAGATCCTGAACCTTAACAAACATCATTGGCTGTCCATTCTTGGTTATTACTTTTTTAATGTTGGAAATAATTCCGCCAATAGTCACCATTTCTCCCTGAATAATATATCTTTCAAAGGGGTTAGAGCGAACTCGCGCTTGGCTTAAATCAGTATTAATCTTTTTAATAGGCATGGTCATATTTTCCAGAAAATTTTTGTATTTTTCTAAAGGATGACCACTCACATAAAGGCCAAGCAATTCTTTTTCCCAGCTCAATTTATCATAGTCGTTCGCTGCTTCTACTGCAGCTAAAGAAATATGATTATTTACACCTTCGTTACTCACAAACAATCCTTTTTGACCAGACTGCCTTATTCTCTTATCATCTTTTGACCATTGCATCAATTTATCCAAGTTTAAAAGTATTTTATTCCTTTCTTCCAAGCGGTCAAAAACTCCTGCCTTAATCAAGCTTTCTAAAGATTTCTTATTCAAAACTTTGTCATCAACCCGAGAAATGAAATCCTGAATTGATTGATAAGGACCATTAACTTTTCTTTCTTCAATTATTTTCTCTACAACATTGTATCCTACGTTTTTAATAGCCATCAATCCGAATCTTATCTGATTCTTTTCGGGCACGACGCTGAAATTACTGAAACTTTCATTAATGTCAGGAGAAAGAACCTCTATTCCCATTTTTTTGCATTCTTCAATTAAAGTAGCTATTCTTTCTATATCTGAACCTTCAGCAGTAAGCAAGGCAGCCATATATTCTACTGGATAGTGGGCTTTGAGATAAGCTGTCTGATAGGCAATGATAGCATAGCAAGCAGCGTGGCTTTTGTTAAAAGAATATCTGGCAAAAGGTTCTATCCAGCGCCATATTTCTTTGGCAATCTTTTCACTGATTTGATTCTTTTTCATTCCTTCAATGAATTTTTCTTCCTGTTCCATTAAAAGCTTTTCGTTCTTTTTGCCGATAGCTTTTCTCAAAATGTCTGCTTCGGCCAAAGTAAAACCAGCCATTTCTTGAGCAATCCTCATAATCTGCTCTTGATAAACAGGAATACCGTATGTGCTTTCTAAAATTGGCTTAAGCTTAGGGTGAAGATATTTTACTTGTTTGGGATCATGTTTGCCTTTAATATATTCAGGAATGTGCTGCATTGGACCAGGACGATAAAGAGCAACTATGGCAATAATATCGTCTATGTTTGTTGGCTTAAGTTGTTTTAAATACCTTCGCATACCATCTGACTCTAATTGGAAAACTCCAACGCAATCAGCTTTTTGGAAAAGCTCAAAAGTTTTTTGATCATCTAAAGGAGGGTTGTCAATATCAACATTTTCGCCTCTTACCGCATAAATCCTTTTCAAGGCCTCTTCAATAATAGTTAAGTTTTTTAGACCCAAGAAATCCATTTTCAAGAGACCCATGTTTTCAATAGCATGCATTTCGTATTGAGTAACGATAGCATTTTCGTCTTGAGTAGGATGCTGAAGGGGGACAGTATTTTCCAACGGGGAGTTGGAAATAACTACTCCGCAGGCATGGGTAGAAGCATGACGGGCGCAACCTTCAATTTTCAGGGCCAGGTCAATTAAATTTTTTGCCTGTAAATCTGTTTCGTAAAGCTTTTTAAATTCGCCAATTTTATTTAAAGTTTCGTTTAAAGTAAAGCCCACGGGAATCATTTTAGCAATGTGGTCGCAATAGCTATATTGATAGCCCAAAGCTCTTCCCACGTCTCTGATAGCAGCTCGAGCAGCCATTGTGCCAAAAGTAATTATCTGAGCCACTTTGTTTCTTCCATATTTTTCAGCTACATAATTGATTACCTCGTCTCTTCTTTTATCTGTAAAATCAAGGTCAATATCAGGAGGAGATATTCTATCTGGATTTAAAAATCTTTGAAAATACAAATCATATTTTAAAGGGTCAACATTAGTAATATTGGCCAAGAAAGCTACGATTGAGCCACCAGCTGAACCTCTTCCCGGACCGACCACAATTCTATTTTTTTTAGCCCAATTTACAAAATCCTGGACAATAAGAAAATAGTCGGTAAATCCTGTTTTGTTAATTACCGAAAGTTCATATTCCAACCTTTCTATAATTTCTTTTAACTTTGTATCTTTTATCTTCTCTGTTTTTATCTCTTTTCCAGCTAAAACATCTTGGATAAATTGATTTAATTCTTCGCTTTCAATATTATATTTTTTACTAATCCCCTGATAACACATTTCTCTTAAATAATTAAAGCTTGTTTTATTGTCTGGAACTTCAAATTTAGGCAGCTTTATTTCTCCCAACTTCATTTCAAATTGGCACAAATCAGCTATTTTTCTAGTATTTTCAATAGCTTCGGGAATATAGTCAAAACTTTTCTCCATTTCTTCTCCGCTTTTAATAGAAAAGTCATCTTCTTTCATAGTCAAACGTTCTTTATCGTTTCTATCAGCTCCAGTATTGATAAGCATTAAAATATCTTGTGCTTCTGCGTCTTCTTTGCGGCAATAATGAGCATCATTGGTAGCTACTAAAGGAATACCTGTTTTTTTGGAAAGTTCAATAATCATTCTATTGGCTTTTTCCTGCTCGGGTATTTTAGGGTGAGGTTGAATTTCTAAAAAGAAATTTCCTTGACCAAAAATCTCTTGATATTTCAAGGCCGTTTCTTCAGCTTCTTTGCTTTTTCCTGCTAAAAGCAATTGAGGAATTTTTCCTTGCAAACAAGCGCTTAAAGCAATCAGTCCTTCAGAATGATTTTTCAAGAGTTCTAAATCAACTCTAGGTTTGTAATAAAATCCTTTTAAGTGCGCTTCAGTAATTATTTTTACTAAATTGGTATAGCCTGTTTCATTTTTAACCAACAGAATAAGGTGGTATCTTTTGTTATCTAGGCTGGCAGTTTTATCTTCCATTCTTCTGGTTGCTTCATAAACTTCGCAACCAAGAATGGGTTTGATTCCTCTTTTTTTGGCTTTATCATAAAACTCCACTGCTCCATAAATAACGCCGTGGTCAGTTAAAGCAACTGCGTCCATTTTTAATTCTTCAACTCTGTCCAGAATATCATCTATTTTTGGCAAACCATCAAGCAAGGAAAAATGAGAATGAATATGTAAATGAATAAAATTGCTCATTTTAATTTATTGTTTTTCCTTTAATAATAATATCTTCTGCCTCAATACTTTTAAAGCTTGTTTTCTGAAGAATAAGATTATTTTCCAAAATCATTCCGTCTAAATCAAGATGGCCACCAATACTTGCTCCTTGCAAATTAATGCTTCCGCCAACCTTTATTCCTTCTAAAATTAAGTCTCCGCTAACTGAAAAACTTTCATAAAAAGCGTTTTGAATTCTTGCTTTTTCTAAAATTACATCTCCTTTTATTTTAGCTTTGGCTAAACTGACAAACCCTTGATTCTTTAAACCTTTAGCCATAAAATCTTTTTCTATTTCCGCGCCTACCACATTAACCGCTCCTTTTATCTTTGTATTTTCCAAAATCAAACTACCGCTTAAATGAAGATTGCCCAAATAAAGAGAACCTTTAATAAGGCAATTTTTAAAAGTTAAATCACCGTTGATAAAAATATCAGCCATAAACATTTGACCTTCAATTTCAGCTTTTTCAAAAGATATTCCTTTGTTAATTTTTTCATTTATTATAGCAAAAGAAGGGACGAACTGATTGGAAAAATCAGCTTTTTCTCCCTGACTAAACAACTGTTCTTCTATCTGTTGTTGAGTAAGAATTGCCTTTTTCATTTCCTTTTCTTATGATATATTGACTATATTATCATATCTTAATTTCTGAAATGATTCAAGAAGAAGAAAAGCTTTGGAAAAGAGGATATAAAGTAGTGGCAGGTATTGATGAGGCTGGCCGAGGACCATTAGCCGGACCAGTAGTAGCTGCCGCTGTCTTTATCAACAAGAAAAACTTTCCTTTTTTAAAGAAAAATAACTTAATTAAAGATTCTAAAGAGTTAACGCCTAAAAAGAGAAAACAATCTTTTGATTTTTTGATAAAAAACGTGGAATGGGGGATAGGTATTGTTTCAGAAAAAGTCATTGATAAAATCAATATCCTTCAAGCCACAAAACTAGCCATGGAAAAAGCGCTTAAAAACCTAGAAAAAAGAAGCAAAATGAGGGCTGATTTTGCCATTATTGATGGTATTATGAAAATCAATTATGGAATAAAGCAAAAAACAATTATCAAAGCAGATAAAAAAGTGCTTTCGTGCAGCGCTGCCAGTATTATTGCCAAAGTAACGAGAGATGAATTAATGATTAAATATGACAAGAAATATCCTTGGTATAATTTTAAACAGCATAAAGGTTATGGGACTAAAGAACATCTGGCAAGGTTGAAAAAATATGGACCTTGTCCGCTTCACCGAAAAAGCTTTAATAAAGGTTGCTGATAAAAAAAACAAGGACAACTCCCAGAATAGTTAGCCCAATGAGCTTAAGAGAACTATTTTGACTATGAGCTTCGGGAAGAATATCGCTAGCCCCGATATAAAGCAGAAAACCAGCAAAAGCGCCAAGATAAATTGTTAAAGCCCAGGGAGAGAGAGTAAAAAATAAAGTAGAAAAAGCGCCCAAAAAAGGAGCAATAGCATCTAAAAACAAAAAGGCCATTGTTTTTTTCTCTGTATTTTTATGAGTCAGCATTAAAGCAACAGTATTCATTCCATCAGTAAAATCATGAGAAATTACAGCCATGGCTACCAAAATTCCTATATCTTGACTTACCTGAAAACCAAGTCCAATACCTAAACCATCCATAAAGCTATGGCCAGCCAAAGCTAAAGCAGAAAGAATGCCTACTTTCGGATGTGTATGTTGAGCATATTGTTTTTCGTGGGCATGGTGAATTAAGATAGTTTTTTCTAAAATATGAAAAGCCAAAAATCCGATTACCAGGGCTATCATAATGGGAAGGGAGTCAAAATTATATTGATTCACCTGATTAATAATTTCCGGAAAAATATCAAAGAAAACTACGCCTAAAATAACGCCAGCAGCAAATCCCATGATAAGGGGCAGCTTATTTTTTAACTTTAAAGCTAAAATTCCTCCTAAAAAAGTGGAAAGAAAAGTTAAAAAAGCAAAGATTAAGACTTGAACTATCATAAATTAATTTATCTTATCAGAAAAAAGAAAAAATTGAAACTAAGGGCTAACTGTGCTACTATCTCTTTATGCTTCAAACAAAAAAAATAACTTTCAAAGAAGTAATAGCTAGTTTAAAAGAATTTTATCGACCATTTTGGGGCGTAATGGCAACTATCTTTTTTATTTTATTGCTTCAACAAGCAATTGCTTTGATTAGCCCCTATCTTTACGGAAAAATTATTGACGGGATTACTCAAAGCAAACCAATGCAAGAGGTAATTAATTTATGCTTGCTTTCTTTGCTTATATTTTTATTCAATGGCGCTGTTGTGCAATACTATAAAGATAAACTCGAAATTCAAAAGTTTGATTTTGATGTCAGAAGGACAGTGGCTCAAAAAACTTTGGACAAACTTTTATCTCTTTCCATTGGTCAGCATGAAAATCAAAACTCTGGCGTTAAGAAAAGCATTATTGACCGAGGACAATCTGCCTTAACCGAAATGGCTTCTACTTTGGTTTATCAGATTTTTCCCATGCTTTTGCAAATTATCGTTACTGTAGTGGCTTTAACCATTATAGCACCACCCTTGGGAATAATTATTATCATTGGCTTGACTATTTATATTTTTCTTTCTCTTTACAGCGAAAATATTTTTAGCCAAGAATTAGTAGAACTACAAGAATTGTGGATAAATTCAGATAAAAAACAATCAGAATACATTAGAAATGCTAGTTTAGTTAAAATTAACGCTAAAGAAAAAGAAGCAATTAATGATTACAACGATACATTAGAAAAAGCCAACCAAAAATCAAAAAACATTTGGCTAAGGTTTATTAGATTTTTTCAGGCTCGCAATATAATTTCTGATATTAGTCGAGTTGGCGTCTTGATAGTAGGAGTTTATCTGGTTTATCAAAAAGTTTACACTCCTGGATTTTTGGTTATCTTTTTATCATGGTCATCTAGCGCTTTTGACCGAGTTTCCATGCTTGGTTATTTACAAAGGCGTTTAACAGAATTATATGCGGCAGTTAAAAATTATTTAGAATTATTAAGTTTAGAGCCAGATATCAAAGAAACTGACAATCCTTTAATTATTCCTGATATCCAGGGAAAAATAGAATATCAAAAAGTTTATTTTAAATATCCGGCTCGGATGGAAGAAAACGAATCAACTGAACATTTTAATAAAGAAAGCCAGACTTTAAAAAATATAAATATCACTATTGAGGCAGGGCAGAAAGTAGCAATTGTCGGTCATTCTGGAGCAGGCAAATCATCTTTGGTTCAGTTATTAATCAGAGCCTATGACCCTGATAAAGGAAAGATTTTAATTGACGGCCATGACTTAAAACAGCTTTCTTTGGAGAATTATTTATCACAGCTAGGCGTTGTCCCGCAAGATGTAGTTTTGTTTGATAATACTTTACGTTATAATATCCTTTTTGGAACAAAAGAAAAGGTAAGCGAAGAAAACTTAATAAAAGCTATTAAATTGGCTAGAGTAGATGATTTTTTGAAAAACCTAGAAAAAGGATTAGATACCATTGTCGGAGAGAGAGGAGTAAAATTATCAGGAGGAGAAAGACAAAGAGTGGGTATTGCTCGGGCTCTAGTTAAAGACCCGGCGATTTTAATCTTTGACGAAGCAACTTCCAGTCTAGACGTGGAAAATGAAGCTTTAATTCGTCAATCAATTAATGCTGCTGCCCGAGGTCGTACTACTATTATTATCGCTCATCGGCTTTCTACCATTAAAGATGCTGATAAAATTATTGTTCTAGAAAAAGGAAGGGTTATTGCCGAAGGTAAACACAGCCAACTTTTACGCACCTGTCCTTCTTATAAAAAAATGATTAACATTCAAACAATAATGGTGGAAAATGAATAATTTAAACAATCCTTTACAAAATGTCTAAAAAATGTATAATTAAACAATTAAAATAATTTAATAAATATATGGCCGTTCCAAAAAGAAGAATAACTACATCTAAAAAAAAGAGGAGGAGAGGGAATATCTTTATCAGCGCCCCTCAATTGGTAAAATGCAGCAAGTGCGGTAAACCAGTTTTGCCTCATACTGTTTGCGGCTATTGCGGTTATTATAAAGGCAAAGAATACATCAATGTTATGGCCAAACTTGAAAAAAAAGAGCAGAAAAAAAGAGCTAAAGAAATTGAAGCTCAAGAAAAAGAAAAACCATTAGACGCTGAAGGACTTTCTAAGAAGTAATATGGCTTCAAGGCATCTTTCTAGATCAATAGCAATGCAAAGTCTTTACGAATGGGATTTTAATGGTCAGAAAGAAGAAGACCTAGAATCTATCACCCAAAAAAACATTGAAGAGTTTGGTAGCGGATTGGAATCATTTGATTTTATCTGGGAGATTATTTGGGGAGTGGAAAAAAACTTAGAAACAATTGACCAGATAATTATTAAAACCGCTCCAGAATGGCCATTGGCACAAATAAATACGTTAGATAAAAACATTTTAAGAATTGGCGTTTATGAATTGCTTTTCGGCAATAAAGAAAACGTTCCCCCTAAAGTAGCTATTAATGAAGCCGTAGAATTGGCTAAAAACTTTGGCGGAGAAAGCTCAAGAAAATTTGTTAACGGAGTTTTAGGAACAATTTTCAAAAACAGCGAAGGACTATGAAAGATTTTAAAAAACTGGAAAAAGACCTGAACATCTCTTTTAAAAATAAGGATTTACTTACTCAAGCTTTTTGCCACCGCTCTTATCTCAATGAAAATCCTGATTTTAATATTTCTCACAATGAAAGATTAGAGTTTTTAGGAGATGCTGTTTTAGAGTTAGTTACCACTGAATATATTTTCAATAAATATCCTGATGCTCCAGAAGGAAAAATGACTAGTTGGAGAGCTTCTTTGGTAAATACCAATAACCTTTATGAAGCAGCCAAAGAATTAAACTTTAACGACTATCTTCTTTTATCTCAAGGAGAAGAAAAAGAAAAAGGACGTTCTAAAAAATATATTCTCGCTGATGCTTTTGAGTCCTTTGTCGGAGCTCTTTATCTTGACCAAGAATATAAAGCTTGCAAAAAATTCATTAAAAAGCATCTGATTGAAAAAAAACTAGAAGAAATTATTGAAAAAAAACTAGACAAAGACCCAAAATCTTTTTTACAAGAAAAAGCTCAAGAAATAGAAATGGCTACTCCTACTTACAAAGTAATTAAAGAAAGCGGACCTGACCATAAAAAAAGCTTTGTTGTTGGAGTTTTCATTAAAGACAATTTAATTGCTCAAGGCAAGGGTTCTTCTAAGCACGAAGCAGAGCTTGACGCTGCTGCCACTGCCTTAAAGATTAAAAACTGGAAAGGGGCTTGAAATTAATTCAATTTTAAGATATTATACCGCTATATGTTAATGATAAGATTATTCAAAATAGGCAAAAAGCAGCAGCCCTCCTATAAGGTGGTAGTTACTGATAAAAGAAACGCTCCGGCCAGAGGAAGGTTTGTTGAAGAAATCGGTACTTATAATCCTTTAACCAAAGAGGCGGCTTTTAAGAAAGAAAGAGTATTATACTGGATAGGAGCAGGAGCTCAAACCTCAGATACTGTCCACAATCTTTTAATTAAGCACAATATTATCCAAGGAGAAAAAAGAAAAGTGCATCTGAAGAAAAAGCCTGTTCAGGAAACCGAACCAGTTCAAGCAGTAGAAGAAAAACCAACTCAGGAAACTGAGCCAGTTCAAGTAGCTGAAGAGGGTCCTGCTTCTTGACAAACCATTTTTTGTTGTAAATAATGATTAAGGGGGTAGAATGAGTCGAGCTACCCGAAAAGGAAAGCATTTATTAAAAGTTTAATAAGAAAATATGGCAGAAGCACCACGAGATGTAGATTTTCTGGAATATGTTGTTAAAGCTTTAGTTGACCATCCAGAAGATGTTAAAGTTGACAGACAGGTTGATGAGATGGGGGTTTTGCTATCAGTAAGGGTTAACCCTGAGGACATGGGTCAGCTTATTGGAAAGCAAGGCTCTACAGCTAAGGCAATCAGAAATCTGATTCGCATTATCGGCTTAAAGAACCACGCTCGAGTCAATTTAAAGATTGAAGAGCCAGAAGGAGGTTCTCCTAGAAAGAAGAGCCAAGGCGAAGAAAAGACTTCCGAAACATCAACCGAGGATTTTGAGGATTTTAAAATCTAACAATCCTCGTTTACATTCAATAAAAACCGTGGTATTATAATCACGGTTTTTATTATGCAATTTGATATTATCACCATTTTTCCTCATATCTTTGATTCTTACCTTAAAGAATCATTAATTAAAAAAGCTTTGGATAAAAAGCTTTTAAAAATACGAATCCATAATCTGAGGAATTATTCTTCTGATAAAAGAAAAAAGGTTGACGATAGACCTTATGGCGGGGGATTAGGCATGGTAATGATGGTTGAACCAGTAGCCAGGGCTTTAAAAAAGATAAAAAAGAAAAATTCTCGGATTATTCTTTTTACTCCCAGGGGAAAGATTTTTAATCAAAAAAGGGCCAATCAATTAAAAAAATATGATCAGATTATTTTAATTTGCGGCAGATACGAAGGAATAGACGAGAGAGTAAAAAAATTAGCTGATGAAGAAATCTCTATTGGTGAATACGATTTAATGGGAGGAGAGCTTCCAGCCTTAGTGGTTATTGAAACAATCGCCCGGCTTATTCCTGGAGTTATCGGCAAAAAAGAATTACTGGAAGAAAGGGTAACTAAAGGCGGAGGGTTTATTGAATATCCTCAATATACTAGACCAGAAGTATTTAATAATTGGAAAGTGCCCAAAGTTCTCCTCTCAGGAGACCACAAAAAAATACAAGAGTGGAGAGATAAAAGAAAAAAGATTATTGAAAAATAATGAAAGATTTGATAAGATGCTTTATCGGGCAAGTACCAAAGTAGACAAACGGGCCTGACTGTAAATCAGGTGGCTTCGGCCTTCGGGGGTGCAAATCCCTCCTTGCCCACTTAACTGCCGATGTAGTTCAGTGGTAGAACATTCCCTTGGTAAGGGAAAGGTCGTGGGTTCAATTCTCACCATCGGCTCAGTAAGGAAGATAATAAAAATAAATATATGGCGACAACTAAAAAGAAAAAACCGATAAAACTTGTTTGCACCGTTTGCAAGAAATCAAATTACTTTACTCGCAAATCAAAGGGAGTGGAAGATAAAATTGAATTAAAGAAATTCTGCAAATACTGCAAAAAACATACTCTTCATAAAGAGGCCAAGAAATAAAGGCCTTAGGGGCGTAAGCTTAACGGCAAACTGCTTCTCTCCAAAAGAAGTCTTGAGGGTTCGAATCCTTCCGCCCCTGCCAAGTCAAGCATGGTTAAAACGCACGATTCGCGTTAATCATCAGTAACAAAATGGATCATCGAAAAATGAACTATTTTTATGATTTGATTTATGAGTTTATTTATCTTATAATAATCTAAAAGAAATATGGACTCTTTAATTTATCAATTACCTAAAATAGTAGACGAAGGAAAGAAGGAGGTCGAAAAGATATTAGAAAGAATTTCTAGTCTAAATAAATTATCATTACAGACAAATGAGTTAGTTTTACCTGCCAAAGATATTAATAATCTTTGGAGTGGTAGGGCTCCCCAACAAAAAGAATCAGATTGGATGAACCGTTTAATATACGGAGATAATTTGTTAGCCATGCAGGCCCTTTTGTCTGGAGACAAAGAAAGTGGTCTTCCATCAATGAGAGGAAAGATTGATTTAATATATATTGATCCTCCTTTTGATTCAAAAGCTGACTATAGAACTAAAGTAAGATTGCCTGGAGTAGACTTAGAACAAAAACCAACCGTTATAGAACAGTTTGCTTATTCTGATACATGGAAAGACGGAACAGCCTCTTATTTAAAAATGTTGTATCCTAGATTGGTATTAATGAAAGAATTGTTATCAGAAAAAGGATCAATATATGTGCATATTGATTGGCATGTTGGACATTATGTCAAAATTTTACTAGATGATATTTTTGGCAAAAATAATTTTAAAAACGAGATAATTTGGCATTATCGAAGATTTTCTCGAAGATCAAGTGATAGCTTTCCAAAATTACATGATACAATTTTTACCTACAGTAAGGGCGTAGCCACATATAATCCAATAGAAGATGAAGTTCGTTCAAGAGAAAGGTATGAAAAAGGATATCATGTGGTGGTTGATAACGGCGTTAAAAAACTTCTTATTTATAACGAAGAAAGAGCTAAAAGCTCTGGAGTTGATTTTTCAAAATATGAAAAAATAGCTTATGCTAATGTGACAAATACAACCATAGGTGATGTTTGGGAAATAGCAATTATTAATCCTCAAGCTAATGAAAGAGTAGATTATGGTACTCAGAAACCAGAAGCTCTTTTAGAAAGAATAATTAAAGCTTCTTCTAATGAGGGAGATATTGTTGCTGATTTTTTTGCTGGTTCAGGAACCACTGGTGCGGTAGCTGAAAGGCTTGGAAGAAAATGGATAATGTCTGATCTAGGTAAACCAGCTAATTTAATAATGAGAAAAAGATTAATTGATCAAAATGCTAATCCATTCTTATACCAATCTATAGGAGATTATCAAAAAGAGATTTTTTCTTCTTCTGGTCTTTATCGCAGAATCGGAGACTTGGCTAGTGTGGTTGTCCAGCTTTACGGAGCGATTCCTTTTACTGATGAACAGAATCCTAATAGGAATTTAGGGTATATTAAAGATGGTAAAACTTTAGTAATGGTTGATTCTCCAAATAAATTAACAGGATTGGCTACACTTAAAAAAGCAATAGAGTATAGGAATTCTTTTATGGGTGGGTGGAATAAGGTTATAGTTCTTGGTTGGAATTTTACTTATGATATTACAGAAGCTATACAATCTTTAAATGACAATAAGCTAGAAGTTTTAGTAATTCCACCTGATTTATTAGATCAACTTAAAACGAAATCTAGCTACAAAGAATTAATCGAGAAAAAAAAGATTAGATTTTCATCTTTACAATATTTAACAATTAAGCCGATAGTCGTAGAATCAATTTCGGAGACAGAAGAAAAATTAAAGATAGAATTAGGAGATTATGTTTTATTATCTCCTGATAATATACCCCTTGATGAAAAAGATAAAGACAAGCTTAAAGAAATAAGAGCCAAAGATCCATTATCTTTAATTGAATATTGGAGCATTGATCCTGATTATGACGGCGAGACTTTTCGTAGCAAGTGGCAAGATTATAGGGAGAATACAGAGAACGATAGTGATCCTTATCATGTTATTTCTAAAACATCATTAATAGTTTCAAAGAAAAAAGATAGAAGAGTTTGCGTTAAAGCCGTAGACGTTTTTGGTTTTGAAAGTATTGTAATAGAAAAGATATAAATTTATGCCATCTCCCACAAACATAGGAACAAGAAATATCCCATTAAAGATAGCAAAAGAATTAACAGATAAAGTTAATGATTCTTGGGATAGTGGAGAAATGCTTTCAAAAGTTTCTTTAATTACACAAGAATTATTAAAGTTTTGGTTTAAAGAGCCACACACCGAAACTAGATATATTAATTTTAATCAAGGCCAAAGACAAGCTATTTTAAATACTATATATTTACACGAAATTTTGGGCGTTAAATCAGTAAAAGATATTTATGAGAATATTAATCCAGAAATGCTTTTGGAGATTGACATAGTTGAATTAAAAAAAGAAAAATACGAAATACCAAAATATGCCATAAAAATGGCAACCGGAACCGGAAAAACATGGGTTATGCATGCCCTGCTTATTTGGCAATATCTTAATGCGAAATATGAGTTAGAAACAAGTGGGAAGTTTACTAAAAATTTTCTGCTGGTAGCTCCTGGAATTATTGTTTATGATCGTTTGCTTGACGCTTATATAGGGAAAGAAGACGTAAATCAAGAAAGACATTTTGAAGAATCTGATTTTTATAAATTTAAAGAATTGTTTGTACCTTCTCAATATAGAGATGATATTTTTGGATTTGTTCAAAATAGCGTTGCCAGAAAGCATGAGATAGGAAGTAAAATAACCGGAGAAGGATTAATAGCTATAGCTAATTGGCACTTATTTTTAGATAAAGAAGAAAAAGAAAATAATGAATTTCCGCTAGATGATCCTAGTTCAATTATTAAAAAATTAAGGCCCATTAGTCCTGGGATATCCTGTGGAAACACATTAGACTCTTTAGACACTAACTATTTAGGAGGCAAAGAGGTAGATTTTTTAGCTAATCTCAAAGATTTAATGGTGATAAATGATGAGGCTCATCACATTCATGAAAACAAAATATACGGAGAAGTCAAAGAGGTTGAATGGCAGAGAAGCTTGAATAAAATATCAAAAAATAAAGGGAATCAATTCATTCAAATTGATTTTTCAGCTACGCCTTACGATGTTACCGGTAGTGGACAGAAAAGAATTAAGCATTATTTTCCACACGTTATAGTAGATTTTGATCTAAAGGACGCTATTAGAAAAGGGTTAGTAAAAATTATTGCCATTGATAAAAGAAAAGAAATAACCGATATAACTTTGGGTTATAACGCCATAAGAGAGGGAAACAATGTTATAGGTTTATCAGATGGACAAAAATTGATGATTAGGGCTGGAATAAATAAATTAAAGATTTTAGAAAAAAACTTTATTGATTTTGCTAAAGATAAGAACGGTATCTCTGATAAACACCCCAAAATGCTTATTATGTGTGAAGATACTAAAGTTACTCCATTTGTAGTAGAATTTTTAAACGAAGAAGGGTGGTCAGACGAAGATGTTATAAGAGTTGATTCTGATCGAAAAGGAAATATATCCGAAGTAGAATGGTTAGAATTGAAGCAAAAACTATTTAACATAGACAAGCACGAAAAACCAAAAATCATTGTTTCGGTTTTAATGTTAAGAGAGGGATTTGATGTTAGTAATATTTGCGTTATTGTTCCCTTGCGATCTACTTCAGCCCCAATTTTATTAGAGCAAACTATTGGCCGCGGATTAAGACTAATGTGGCGTGAACCGGAATTTTTTGAAATTAAAGAAGAAAATTTAAGGAGATTATTGGTGGACAAGAAAGAACCAGAAAATTATATTGATTTGTTGACAATTATTGAACATCCTTCTTTTATTCAGTTTTATGAAAATTTATTAAAAGAAGGATTGATTAGTGAAATCGAAAAAAACCCTAAAGACAGAGAGGGTATTTTAGGAGACATTATTAAGATCGGACTGAAGAAGGATTATCAAAAGTACGATTTATACTGGCCGTCGATAATTAAAGACTCAGAGGAAGAAATAATTAGTGGTGATATTAATATTGATAAATTAGAACCATTTTCAGCTTATCATTTAGAAAATTTGCAGCAGTTTTTTAAAAAAGAAGGAGAGAGCTTTGTCTCGGAAGAATTAACTGTTAAAACAAGATTTGGAGAATATACAGTTAATGCTAATCTTTTTAGATCACAAAGCTACAATGAATATTTAGAAAAAATACTAAACGTTATCATTAATAGAATGGTAAAGGTTGGTAGTAGAAAAGTAAAATCTTTTCCGGTAATGCAAATTAATAATTTAGAGATAGTTAAGGCAATTGATAAATATATAAGAAATAAACTTTTTAACAAAACATTTGATCCTTTTGTCGATAATAACTGGAAAGTGCTTCTTCTAAAAAATGGTATCGTTACCCAGCATATTATTAAAGAAATTGGTAGATTGATTATGGATATGCAGAATCGTACAAATGTTAGTGAAGCAATTATTAAAAAAAGATATTTTTCAGAAATTTCCGAATTAAGGGTAAGAGAAAATTATTCTTTAGAAATAGAAAAAAGTATTTATGAAAGATTACCTTATCCATCAAACAGAGGGGGGCTAGAAAAAGTTTTAATGGAATATGCTGATTCCGACTCAAAAGTCGAATCAATCATGAAAATTAATGAATATTATCATAATTTTGCTAATATTATTTATATAAGAACAGACGGATTTTTATCATTTTATTATCCAGATTTTGTAATAAAAACAGCAAAAAATATTTATCTTATTGAAACAAAATCAGACAAAGATTTAAATGATCCTAACGTTAAACAAAAACAATTAGCAACATTGGATTGGGTTAAAAGAATAAACGAACTTAATTCAGAAGATAGAATGGATCGTAAGTGGGAATATGTTTTGCTTGGAGAAACTCATTTTTATAGTTTAAAAGATAATAATGCTTCTATGGATGAGATTTTACAATTAGCAAAAATAAACGAATCTAAGGTGTTTGGAAAATTAATTTAATACAGTTATTTTTCCATCTTTTAAAACTAACTTGTCTTTTAGACAAGATAAAAGTTCTCTTTTTTCTAAAATCGATTCTTCTCTTAATATATATTTGATGTAATTTCGAATATCTATATCATCGATTTCAATTTTTTCATTATTTTTCAAAACAAGCTTTCTCCTGTACAATATGCATTAAAACAATTAGAAACAGTTAAAACCCCTGAAAAGTGCAATTTAGGATGGGCTTATACAACATATTAATCATGTCTAATTTTAAAAATAAATACGTAAAACATAAATCCGCTGGAGGAATTATTTTGTATGGAAAAAAAGAATTATTTACTCCTTTATTAAAAAAGAAAAGTGGGGGATGGGTAATTCCTAAAGGACACATAGAAAAGGGAGAGACAGCGATAGATACGGCATTAAGAGAAATTAAGGAAGAATTAGGCTTTAAAAAAATTAATAAAATCAAAAAAATAGCTCAAATTGATACTATAAATTATAGTTTTAAAAAAAATAATATAAAAAACTCTAAAGAAGTAACTTTATTTACTTTTTATTCTCCTATAAATTATAAACTCAACCCCTTAAAAAAAGAGGGGTTTGTTGATGCAAAATGGATAAATGTAAATGATGCCATAAAATTATCTACTTATAAATCAGAAAAAATGGCCATTGAAAATTCTATCAATATTTTTAATTATTATAATTTAAAAAATTATTTAATAAACATTTTTAAAAAAGGTTTAAAAGATAATCTTATTGCAATAATTTTAACGGGAAGTTTACCCAATAAATACTTTAAAGGAGGATGGAGCGATGTCGATATTTTAATTATAGTCGACAAACTAGACATTTCGACAAAGCAAAAAATAGCTCAAATCAAAAAAAACTTAGAAAAAAAAGAGGGTAAGCATTTTGGCATTAATATAATAGATAAATTTAATGCAGTAAATCCAATAATGCCAAGTATTTCTTTAGATGGAAAAACATTACAAACTCTTTTAGAGGCGAAAAAATTTCCACAGAATATTATCTACAATAAAAATAATTTAAAATTATATTATCCTCAAAAAAAAAGACATCATCAAATTAATCAGACATGCTTCAAATAATTATCAATTTAATAACTAATGATGACACCTCTTTTTGAGGCGTTTTAATTTATAACACGATAAAAGAAAATAATTTAAAATCTGCGATTTTATTTGATTTTTTATAATAAAAAATCGTCGGCCGAAATAAAAAACGCGTTATTATGCCCTGCATAGGGTAACAATTACGACAATTTCTTATCTCAGCCCACAATTCAATAATTAAGGCTCAATGAGATTAAGATGCAATTAATAATATTAAATTTTAACTTTTACAATTTTATTGTATTATTTTGCTTATTTGGTGTCAATATTTTACCGTCTTGACCATATGATTAATAAAGAGTTACAATAAAATATAAATAACACTTAGGTCATTAAATGCCATACAGGGCATATCATAAGATAAATTAATATAAAATATGAAATGTCCTTATCCTATAAAATTTGAAAAAAGAAAGCCGGAGCAGTATTTAACAATTTCTTGCATAATATCAAATCCAGGCACAGTTAAAGAAATACAAGATGAATTATGGAATGAATTATTAAAAGAAAGAATAGAAGGCATTAAATTCATAGAAAATACAAAAGATTTATATCCAGACCCCAAACATAGAGAAAGTTTAGATAATTTTATAATATACAAATATCCAATAGAAAATGATAATAGGATTCATTTTTCTTTATTTGTAATCTTAACTAGGACTATCGATAATTATCTAGAATTTAATGATGAGGTTGTAGCTCTCAAGCAAAACGACTTTTTTAAAGATTTAAAAGAAGAAATTAAAAAATTAGCGAAAAAAATTTCATCTGACTCCAGTTTTATAAAAAAGGGACAAGTCAAAAGGATATATTTTCCGCATAAAATAGAGAATTCAATAGCTTTAAATGTTTATATGCCATGTAATTTTCAATATTTAAAAAACCTAGAGGGACAAATAAAGAACAAATTTAAAAAATATTCGCTTGAAGGAGAGGTTAAATTAAAAATGTATAATGAAGAATATTTTGCTATGAATTTAATCAGATTTATCCATAAGGACAAAAACGACTGCTTCAAAAATAGTTGTATTTATAAAAAAATAAAAGAAATTAATAAAAAATTAGAAGAAAGTCCTATTGATGTAGAATTTAAAGTTAGGCCGACTATTTCTGATCCATATTTATCAAATAAAGAACCGTTTCTTGATGAATAAATATACACACCTAAAATTAAAACAGGAATATGTCGACTTCTATGACCGATTGACGGTGAATTTTTGCAGGAAGAAAGAAAAAGAATTCGAAAAAATAAAAAGGGAGATAGGGGAGAATAAGAATAAACGGATTCCAGAAGAAAAAAGAAAAGAATATTTAGAGTTTTTAGATAAGTTTTTCAACTTGGCCATATATTGCGTTATTGGCGAACAATACGAAGAAAAAGAAAAGGAAATTAAAAAATGGATGGAAAGAGACCAAAAGAAAGATGAGAAGTTTGAAAAAGCTGAACCTCCATTAGGTATAAGGTGCTTAGTTTGCGGAAGCGAAATAGAGCCTAATTTCAAAGATCTATTCGGAAGGGGGAAAGAGTCATATTTATGTATGATTGTCCAAAAGGGTGCCACAGAAGGGCATTTTTTATTAGCGGAGAAGAATATATGCCAAAACATCTTGATGAAGATGTAGATATTTCTATTCCCGAAGAAAAACCTGATCCTGATTATCTTAAGGACAGGGAGAGATTCTACCTTTCGGAAGAGAAAGGAAAATCATATATGGAGGGACAAGAGAATTTAAAAGTAGCCACTGAACATATGAGAATGCTTGAAGAAAAGGAGAAAAACAAAGAGGCTTTATCAAAAATTCAGAAACTCACTGCTGCCGAGTTGGAAAAGTTTCTTATCCCAAGGTTGGGCAGACACGGATATATGGGACTGAAGTTCGGAGTGCCTGAAATAGGGAAGGATGTTTTTCTTCCTTTTACGGTCAATGATACAAATTTTCAAAGGAACGAGATGGAAAGCCGTTATGAGCTAAAAAGGCTTGTAAATAAGATATTAGAGGGTGTAAACTGAAGGCTAATGAGCGACGGCACCTCTTACCGTGTCGGAATACTATCGGGAAGACTAAGGGCTTACGAAAGAGACGAAGATTTATTAAAACTAATTAAAAAAAATTAGACATATAGAAAATATATTATTAACAATTTTATTTGTAATATTAATCATTTTGTGGGATGACGATAGAATTAAAATGCCAAATATGATAAAAAAATTACTAGCAAAAATAAAATATTATTATATAAAAGGATGCGAAGCTGAGTGCGTTTGTTATAATTGTGGAAGAGAAATTAAAAATACTAGTAACTCTTGCCCCGAATGCGGATATACGCAAAAAGATTATTACTTAAGGGTTAGAGGAGAATCTTATAATATTAAAAGGATAAGTATAACTATTTTTATTTTATTAATAATAATTCTTGCTTTTATTTTTAATGCCAACTCTATAAATTTGTTTTCTGAAAATGTTCTGTTTTGGTCATTTAGCACCATACTGCAAGCTTTTACTGGATTAATAGCATTTTTTGCAGCTGTGATTATATTCAGAATTCAAATTAATTCTTCAGAGTTAAGTAGTATAGCTGATAGACTTCGCCAGACCTTAACTTATTTTTTAAATGACGAACCTTATAGTCATTCTTTAAATTGGCTATTAAGAACTTCAAAAGATATTACGCCAGAAAAACATCCAGCTAGCAGAAAAGAAGCGCAAAATGTTCAAAATTTATACCAACGAGCTATTGTACTACAAAAAAGCACAGAATCTATCAAGAAAAATCTCAAAGAGTCTTTTTTAATAAACCTTATAGTTATTATATCTGCATTGATATTTTTAGTAGCTACAGAATATATTTATGATTGTCATCTTGATACAATAGCTATTATTTGGATAATTGCTTTCTGCATAGCTTCACTTCTTTCTGCCAAAAAATTGTTAGTACTAATTAGATAAATTAAATTGGATTAAAAATTATTTTATACTGTCTCATTTGTCTCATTTTGATCAGACCGAGACACCTCAAATCCATGAGTTATAAGATACCCAAAGAATCCTTACACGGCTTGAAGGGCAGGGGTTCCAGACTGAGATTGCCTGCTTCTAGAACTAACCATTATATTAAGTTTTGTTTTTAAGATAAGATAGGGATAAGATAATAAAAATATTATTATGAAACAAAAAGAAATCGGAAATATTAATGATTGTGATAGTCTAGAAGATAAGAAATTCACTAATTTTGAGTATATAAACGCTTGCCCAAGCGACAATTGTCCCTTAATTCCTATTTGCGGTGGGGGATGCAGATTCGAAGCTTATTTATCTACAGGAAGCTTTTCAAAACCTCATTGCCAAAAAAGAATATAGCCAATTGGATATTTTTTAATATCTTATTTTGTGTTATATTAAAATTAATATGAAATACATTCAAGACCTTTCTTGGTATAAACCCGATTATCTTAACTATAGTTGGCTCAAAAATGAATCTCCTCATTATGTTTTTCATTTTCAAAAAGAATCTTTAGCCGAAAAAGACCTTAAAGAAATTATTAAACTTAAAGAAGAGCATTATTTAAAAATACTTTCTTTTTTAGAATTAGATAATAACAGAAAGATTAATTATTACATGTATCCATCGATAAAAGAAAAGAGCTTATTGATGGGTGATGATAGTCCGGGAAATGCAATTTGGGAAGAACTTGAAATTGAAAATGAAAAATCTGATTCTAAAAAATTTGAAATTCATGTTATTTATAACGAAAAATGCAAATTTATAGGGGAACATGAAGACACACATCTACTATCGCTTCCGTGGGGATTATCCATTTACTTATTCTGCGAAGGCCTAGCCCAATATATGGAAGATAACTTTATGGGACAAGACCTACACCAGGCCAATAAACAACTAATCAAAGAAAATAAGCTTTATGACTTGGAATTTCTTTGCGCAAATAGTAATTGGAAAAGCGTTAAATCTGTAATAATCTACCCTCAAGTTGGCTCATTTTCTAAGTTTATTATAGAAAAATATGGTAAAAATAAATTCAAGGAATTATACCAAAATACATCAAGGCATTTTGAAATGTTAAAAAATTTATCTGAAATCGAAAAAATTTACGACAAAACCATCAACCAATTAGAACAAGAGTGGCTAAACTTTTTAAAATCATAAATTTTAAAACCTTTTTTGAACTGTTCCTTTTGTTTAATTTTGAGCAAGCCAAGACGCCCCAAAGAGCCCTTACGCGGCTTAAAGGGTAGAGGTTCCAGACCTACGCCTGCTTTAATACAAAAGAATGTCATTGCGGTACTCTTTTGTATTAAACTAGATGACGAGCAATAGGATTCGAAGGAGTAGGGCTGGCGAACCCGAGCCCGGCCTAAGAAATTTTCAACAGAAAATTACCGAAGGGCGAATCCTCCCCTCTGCTCACTACATTTTTATCAAGAGGCCTATCTAATTAGTCTTTAGTAAGATAAAAGAAGGAAAATCATTGATATAAACCCAATAATTAATATTACAATGCTTGTCATATAGTGACTTGCATTGCACATTAACAAAAAGAGGAAACAACTATGCACAACAAAAGACAAATTTTTATAGGAGCAGCTTGGCCATATGCTAACGGCTCCCTTCACCTTGGTCATGCATCAGCGCTTATTGGTTCAGACATACTAGCTCGTTATTTCCGTTTGCGTGGAGATGATGTCTTATTTGTTTCTGGTAGTGATTGTCATGGAACACCAATTGCTTTTGAGGCTGATCGTCAAGGAGTATCGCCCGCTGAAATCGCAGAAAAGTATCATAAAGAATTTACAGAAACCCTTATCGATGGACTTGGTTTTTCTTATGATATTTTTACAAAAACTACAACAGAAAATCATTACGAATTTGTACAAGAAATCTTTT
This sequence comes from uncultured Candidatus Saccharibacteria bacterium, assembly GCA_964586365.1. Lineage (GTDB taxonomy): Bacteria > Patescibacteriota > Minisyncoccia > Minisyncoccales > Minisyncoccaceae > Microsyncoccus. Next base: position 8,969 of record CAZPGI010000002.1, on the reverse strand, counting down.
TTGATTTGTACAAGAAAGGTTTTATTTACAGCAAAGAAACGGAACTTCCTTACTGTGAAAAATGTAACAAATTTTTACCAGATCGTTACATAGAGGGAGAGTGTCCTCATTGTCATTTTTCATCAGCGAGAGGTGACCAATGTGACGAATGTGGCAATCTTATTGATCCAAAACAATTAATCGAGCCAAAATGTAAAATCTGTAGTAGCGCCCCGATATGGAAAAATTCTGAGCATTTCTATCTTAAACTTTCAGTTTTTCAGAAAAAAATATTGGAATGGATCAAAAACAGCGAGGGATGGAGAAAAAATGCAAAAAATTTCTCTATTCATTTCGTGAGTGAGGGTTTGCAAGACAGAGCCATTACTAGGGATATTTCTTGGGGTGTGCCCATTCCTTTGCCAGGATATGAAAAAAATAAAAGCATTTATGTCTGGTTTGAGGCTGTTTGTGGTTATGTTTCAGCTTGCAAAGAAATATCTAAAAAAACTGGCAAAATTGATTTGTGGAAGGAATTTTGGCAAAACAAAAATGCAATTCACTATTATGTTCACGGAAAAGACAATATTCCGTTTCATACTATCATTTGGCCATCGATACTTTTTGCTCATGGCAATTTGCATCTGCCAGATCGAATTATTTCGTCAGAATATCTGACTCTTCAGAATAAACAGTTTTCTAAAAGTCGTCACTGGGCAGTTTGGCTTCCTGATTTTGTCAAGAATTATGACCCAGACACTTTGAGATACTATCTCATAGTTAATGGTCCAGAAACATCTGATTCAGATTTTTCTTGGGAAGAATATCAAAAGAAAACAAATACTGAACTAATTGGCCATTTTGGCAATTTGGTTAACAGAGTGTTTTCTTTTACAAACAAAAACTTCCCAGAAGGGTTAATTTTCCCAGAAGAACTTGATAAGGATGAGGCATCATTCTTGAGGGTAGCCGAAGAAACTTTTGAAAAAGTAGGGCAAGTGATTGAAGCAGGAAAATTCCATGAAGGATTAAATCTGATCTTTAAGCTGGTAGAACAAAGTAATCGCTACTTAAATGACACTAGTCCATGGACTGCCATTAAAACAGATCGTAAAAAGGCTGAAAGGTCTTTAGCTATAACAGGACACATTATTAAGTGTTTATCTATTTTGATTAACCCATACTTGCCAAAAACATCTCAAAAAATCAGTCTCGATATTGGCTTTGAGTTAAAGGAATGGAGTTATCCAAAACCTTCAATTCTAGTTGTTCACAATTTTTCAGGACCTTTATATAAAAAAATAGAGGATTCTCAAATAGAGCAAGAAAAACAAAAATTGCCTCAAGTGTCCAATCCTTGGAGCTTGTGATAATGGATGTGCAGCCGGAGGGTCGTCATCTAATCAAATCTTAGATCTTATCAATTATGATTTGATTAAGAAAAATCCTAAGATATTCATAGGTTATAGTGATATAACTACTCTTTTGTTAGCAATAAACAAAAAAGCAAGTCTAGTCACTTTTCATGGAACCAATCTCTGTAATTTGAAAAAACTAACTAAAGAATCACTAGTGTTTTTATTTGATATGCTGACAGGTAAAAGAGGAAAATACATCCTGCCTGATAAAATGGAAATTATAAAAAAGGGGGGGCTAAAGGAGTATTAATCAGCGGTAATATTCATTTAAGTAATTCGCTTTTGGGAACAAATTATGCTCCGATCTATAATAAGAAAATCTTGTTTTGGGAAGAAGTTGGGGAGTCTCCAGCTTCTTTGGATCAAAAACTTAATCAGTTTAAGTTGTCTGGAAACTTAAAAAATATCTCTGCTATGGTTATAGGAAACTTATCAGAATGCATAGATAAAAAATACAAAGAAGATAATCGACCCATAAATGATATTATTTTAGAGCTGACAAAAGGATATGATTTTCCTATTATTAAAGTTCCTTATTTTGGACACGATGTTTCTAACTTTTATGCTTTTCCGATAGGAGTTAATTCTGAGATAGATACTAAGACCAATGAGTTTATAATAACAGAAAGTCCCGTTTTATAATTACACCAAGATACATATCCCCTTGAACTGTCTCATTTGTCTCATTTTGATTAGACCGAGACACCTCAAACCCATGAACTACAAGACCCCCAAAGAACCCTTATACAGCCTGAAGGTTAGGGGTTCTAGACCAAGGCTGCCTGCTAACAAAAAGAAGGCTTAAGCCTTCTTTCTCTTCTTTGCGTTTTTTATCCTGACATTTTTAACCTTGCCTTCCAATCGAGAAGGGACGGTTAAGTGTCCTTCACGCCTTATTTCTATTTTTGTTTTTTTAACCATACCTTTATTCTGTTTTTATTTCTTGATTTTCATAATTCAACTCTCTAATCTGTTGCTTAATATCCTCAACAATATTATTAAGGTGAGCAGGGACAAACTTAATAGCTCCAGCGCATTCATGTCCTCCTCCTTCTACATGAGAATGAGGAACGTCTTTTTTGATTCTTTTTATCATTTTATCAATAGGTAAAATTGGTTTATTTGCTCTAACGATAATCATATCAGATAAATAGCCAATAGTTATCACTGGAAGCATTTCTCTGTCTATGACTGCTGTATCGTGAATCATGCTTACTACTTTTCCTGGAGCTGGATATTTAAACTTCATAGTATATTTTTCTAAATCAATAGTGGAAAAGATAACACCATTAATGTTCTGCGTTCTTAAATAGGGGAGAGTGCTTTCTAGTTGAGTCTGAACTCCTTTTCTCACTTCTTCGTTAATTATTTTCACCAACTCTTGATTATTATATAATTCTTCATAAATTCCTTTACCTGAATCAAACTTCAATTGATAAGCAATAAAATCAATAGCTGTTCCTATTTCTTCTAATTCTTTCTTGCTCTTTCCGCTTTTTTTAATATATTCTTCTGCTTCTTCAATAGTAGAACGGTCAGTTATTCCAGCCACAGCAGGCAAGCTAGGGTTGGAATAATCCTCACATATCCATCTAGCTAATTCATAAGCAAGCATGCCGGCACAAAACTGGCTGTCCAGTCCTTCAAGATAAGGATTAAGATGCAATGAAAGATAAGGGTCAACCGCTGTTTTCTTGTTTTGGATAATTACTGGATTATGATGGTCAATAACTATTGTCTCAAAGCCGATTGATTTCATTGTCCTTAAGCCGAAAATATCTTCTGGGGTAGAGCCATTGTCTAAAACAATAATCAAGGGTTGGCTTTGGCCATGCGGCTCCAGTACTTTTTTAATCAAAACTATATCTTTGAAAGCATCAATAATATCATAATAGGGAGCTCGGCTAGGTGACCTAAAAAGATTAAACTCAGGAGTAGCTCCTATCTTTTTCATTAAAATACGACAAGCACCTTCTATCGCTAAACCAGCATTGATGCCATCAGAATCAGAATGGTGCCTTATCATAATGGGCTGATTTTCAAAAACAGCTTTTCTAATTCTTTTGGCAATTTTTAAAAAATACGGCCTTAGTTTTTCCAGTTTTTCTGATTGAATAGTAAAAGAAGTATTTTGGGGTTCGCTGTTTTTATCAACAACTGAATTAAAGTCTTTGTTTGATTCTCTTATCTTTTCAATCTCTATTTGCATTTTTCCTCCTCTAACATTAGCAAACCCTTTTATTTCAATAACATCACCAACATTAAAATTAGAGTCTTTGATTACTGCGTCAGCCATATTATATCCATCGCTTACAGTAAAGATTACTGGACCAGGTTGAGCCTTTCTTAATATTTTTACAATTCCTGAAAAATTGTCTCCTCCTTTAAGAGAAGCCATATTTTTATTAACCTTTTTTTCAAAATCACGATTGTTGTTGTTCTTCATATTTTTAAACATTATCACAATTCTATTATTTTTCAAGATGGTGGTATAATATAATGCAAAGGTCGTTATCATATTAATCAAATCTAACTATGACTAAAGAAACTTTAATCATCAGCGGCTTAGTCTTGATTATTACCGGCTTACTCAGTTTAATACCTATTTACGCAAAATATGTTCAATCAAGCTGGTACGCTATCTTAGAATTAGTTATTGGTTTAATTGCTATTGGCATTGCTTCGATGGAAAAAGAATAAACTTTGACTTTTCTTTCCAATTATTATATATTTAAGCCAGCAACTTAAAAGGAGGGTTGCAGTAGTGTTAAAAGAAAACGAAGAGAAAATTAAAGAATTGATAGAAAAAAGAGTGTACTCAAAAGCAGCACTAGTATGCTTTTGCGTCGCTACGTCAAAAGAAATGAAAATACAAGTATTAAATGCTTGTAGAGAAAATGGAAAAATAGAAATTAGGGGAGACGATTTGTCTCTTTTGAGCGAAAAAGCTCTTAAAGCATTACTCTATTCCTGCACCACGCAAAATGAAAAAATTTCTCATTTCGTTGTTTACGCGAAAACCCCTCAACAAAAACTTTGGCGCTACGAAACGCCTTATTGGCCATCATAAAAGATGGCTTATCTTTTAAAAGGTGATATAATAAAAATAATGAAAAAAATAGCATTAATTATTGCTTCTAAAGATTTCCGCGATGAAGAATACTTTCAAACTAAAGAAGTTTTAGAACGTAAAGGATTTAAAATTAAAACCTTCAGCAATGAAAAAGGAATAGCTATAGGAAGATTTGGCGGAGAAGTTCAGGTAGATGATATAATTAACAACCTAAATGTTGATGATTTTGAGGCCGTGGTTTTTATCGGAGGAATGGGAGCAGTTCAATTCTTAGATGATGAAGTTTCTTACAAAATAGCCAAACAAACCTTGGAAAAAGGAAAGGTTTTAGCTGCTATTTGCATTGCCCCTACTATTTTAGCCAAAGCTGGAGTTCTTCAAGGCAAAAAATGCACGGTTTGGTCTTCCAATATGGATAAATCAGCTATTAAAACCATTAAAGAAAATGGCGGGATTTACGAAGAGAAGAATGTGGTTATTGACGGAAATATAATTACAGCTGATAATTTTGAAGCTGCTCAATTGTTTGGTCAAAGCATTGCTGAGGCTTGCTTAAAATCTAGCTCTTGACAAAAAAATAATTATTGCTATACTTGCATCATAGTCCGCAGAAAGCAGGCAGTTAAGTCCTGCCGAGGATAAGCGTCTTTTATTCTGCGGCAATGCAGATTTTTTAATTTTAAAATATGGCTCTAACAAAAGAAAAAAAACAAAATATAGTGAGGGATTTGGAAGAAAAAATAGAAAAACAAAAGTCAATTGTTTTTATGGATTTTTCCGGAACTAAAGTTAAAAACTTAACCGGATTAAGAAAACAATTAAAAGAACAAAACAATGAGTTAAAGGTAGCTAAGAAAACATTGATGGATGTTGCTTTTAAAAACAAAAAGCTAGATATAGCGACAGAAAAGATGAGTGGAGAAATAAGCTTAGTATTTGGTTATGAAGACGAACTTTCACCAGCAAAAATAGTTTATCAATTTTTGAAAACTAATCCTAATGTTAAAATTGCAGGCGGATATATTGAAAACAGATTTTATGGTCCAGAAGATGTAATAAGGTTTGCTGAACTGCCCGGAAGAGAACAATTATTAGCCAATCTGGTAGGATCTCTTTCAGCGCCGATGTCAAACCTAGTTAGCGTCTTAAGTGGAAACTTAAGAAAACTAGTAATTGCCCTTTCCCAAATTAAAAAATAATAACAGCACGTAAATGGTTTTTAAGGATAAACAGCTTTTAAGAATCATTTAGTGTTAAATAAAATGGCAAAAAAAGAAGAAGTTGATGTTCCTGAAAAGTTTAAAAAAATAGTAGAGGAAATTGAAAAGATGTCTGTCTTGGATTTAGCTGAATTAGTTAAAATCTTAGAAGATAAATTTGGAGTTTCTGCTACTCCTCAGGTAACGGCAGTAGCTGCTGCTCCTGCAGGCGAAGCTCAGGCTGGAGCAGAAGAAAAAAGCTCCTACAATGTCATTTTAACCGCTATTGGCGACAGAAAAATTGATGTCATCAAAGTGGTAAGAGACACAACAGAAAAAGGATTAAAAGAAGCCAAAGACTTGGTAGATGCAGCCGTCACTGCTCCTCAAACAATCAAAGAAGATGTAAAGAAAGAGGACGCAGAAGAACTTAAAAAGAAGTTTACTGAAGCTGGGGCAACGGTAGAGCTGAAATAAAAAAACACCCCTTTAGAGGGGTGTTTTTCTTTACTTGCAAATATCTTCCGGTTGGTTCTGAGTTAAGTTGCAAATTAATTTAGTTAAATTTGCTTTTTCTTGATCCGCCCCCTCGTTTTCTCCTGAACCAAGACGATAATATTTACAACCCAACACTAGGGCAGGATAAGAGCCAGAACTAAACTTCTGAAAAATTTCTTTATCGTTGCTTGAATCAATGTTTTCGTGATAAGAAATTTTATCTCCAAACTTAGCTACCACTTCTTTAATAATTGGTTCTTCCCACAAACAATGAGGACAAGTAGACAAACCAAAGAAATAGATTATTGGTTTGCCGTTTTCTGAACAAACTTCAGCGTTGACAATTTCTTTAAAGTTTCCATCAGCATCGCTAATCTCATCGTTAAATAAATCAGAAATTTCATAGGGCTCGTTTGGGAAAATATATTTTCCATTAGAAGAAATATATGAAGGGAAAGTTGTACCGTTTACGTTGATATCAATTCTGTAATAAGGGGTAGCTTCTTCATAAACCTTTACTAGGGTAGCTGATGTTTCTCCTCCCAAAAGATAACCGTTAATAAATTTCATTGCTTTATCAACCGAAGCTTGAGGAATCTTACTATTTTCTTCTGTGTTTTTGCCTTGATAAATCATTACTGCTAGAACAATACAAACAATTAAAAGAACCAAGACAACTCCTTTCCAGAAGTTAAGGCTTGATAAAAAATTTGACTTTTTATTTTCTTCCATGTTTTTAATTAAATTATTGGTTTATCTTTAAAGCAAACGCAACCCTGCCAAAGCAGGGCTGCGTTTTTAAATTATTCTTCTTCCGTCTCATCATCGTCTTCATCCATATCCTCATCATCTTCTTCCGTGTCATCATCATCTTCTTTTGGAAAATCTTCTTCTTCCGGCTCATCTATACCTTCTTCCCAGTCTTCTCCTTCAAGTTTAATGTTTTCGTCTAAAGCCATGTTTAATATTTTAATTATATTACCGAAGGTTTATCTCTAATTTTATTTAGAGAACTCGACCTTTTTATTAAGATGCTCTTATTATAATGGTCAAAAAATTATTGTCAAGTGCTTTACAGCCACGTTAAGAGAAGGTATAATAAGAACAATGAATTTAACACTTCAATATCTTCAATGGCAATTTGTTGAAAGGCCCAAAGAAATTCTTAAAGCCATTAAAAACTTTCTCTCTTTCGGTGCTTATTTTTTCTCAATTAAGCAAACAATTGCTTCTCTTTTTGCCCCCTGGAAAAATATCACTTGGTCAGCGGGTAGGGGATTTGATATTCAAGCCATTCTAGAATCAGCTTTTTCCAACTTTATCTCCAGAATTATTGGTTTTATTCTAAGGATTTTTTTAATTGTTTTTTTTATTATTTATGAAGTATTGGTAATAATCTTTGGCATAATCTTCTTAGCTCTTTGGATATTATTACCTCTAATCATCATTATAATTTTCATTTCAGGAATAAAATATGTTTAATTTAAAAACAACAGACCAATACTATTTAATTAAAAAAGAAAGATATTTTTGGTTTTTAAAATGGATTGGGAGAATAAGCTCTGCTGGTTTTATTCTTTGCCTCATTAGTTTGGTTCTCCGCTATTTTAACAAAGCAGAAAATTTATCTGCCCTTCTAGGTTGGGAAATGATTTTCTTTAGCTTATTAATTTTATCCCAGCACCTTACTCTTTTTTATAATGATTGTAAAAAAATACGCCCTCAAAAAAGTCTTCAAGAGGCCTTGGAAAAAGGAACAAACTTAGCTCCTTTTCTCAATTTTAATAGCGCTAAATATGTGGCTAGGGCCTTAAAAAGAAATCAATTCCCTAGCGCCAGCATTCTTTTATATCATTTTCTTGATGAAAAGAATCCTAAAATAGTTTTCATTTTTTCCCGCTTATTAATAAATACCAAAAAACTAAAAACTGAAGTGCAAAAAATAATGAATAGTGGAACCCAAGAAGAATTTGAAAGTATTTTTCAAGAGGCAGCTGCTATTGCTCTAAAAAGAGGATACAATCTCATAAAAGAAGGGGATATTATTGCCGCTCTTTCTGAAAAAGAGCCTCTCTTCAGGCAGATATTAATTGACTTGGAGCTACAGAAAAAAGATATAGAGAACTTAAGCTGGTGGATAGAAGCAACTAATGAAAAAATAAAAAAAGCTAAATGCTTTTGGGATTACGAAAACCTTTTGAAATACGGTTCAATAGGAGGGGATTGGGCTTTTGGCTATACTGCCACCTTAGACAGATATTCAATAGACTGGACTAGAGAAATAGGAACGAGAGGCTTTGAAGAACTAATTGGTCATAAGGAAGAAATAGAAATGGTTGAAAACATTCTTTCTAGAAAAGGACCGAGGAACGCTCTTATTGTCGGCAACCCAGGAACAGGGAGAAACATTATTATCCACGCTGTTATCAAAAAAAGTTTAACTGGAAAATCAACTAAAGAGATTAACAGTAAAAGATTTGTTGAACTTGATTTAATTGCTTTGGCTGCTGATATTGAATCTTTTGAGCAAAGCGAAAAAGTAATTGCCACTTGTTTTAATGAAGCTCAAAGAGCGGGAAATGTAGTTTTGATTATCAATGATTTTCATAATTTCGTCGGAGGAGAGAAAAAAACTGGTTTGACTGATGTTTCTTCAATTATTCTTCCTTATCTAACCAATTCTGCTTTTCCTATGATTTGCGTAACCGATTACCAAGGATTTCACAAAAACATTGAGAAAAAAGTAGAATTAATAAAATTATTTGAAAAAGTAGAGGTTAGAGAATTAACTCCCGAAGAAAC
>CAZPGI010000001.1:54383-63560 GCA_964586365.1 uncultured Candidatus Saccharibacteria bacterium | reverse complement strand
CGTTGACGTTGTTTTGGTTTCGGTTTTGGTAGGAGCTTGATTTTCGGCAACATTTGCCGGAGTTGAGTTTTGATTTTCATTCCCAGTAGCGACTTGCGTATTTTCGGTTGCAGGTTGCTGTGCGACCTGATTATTTGTTGACGTATCGGTTGTAATGCCAAATAAAATAAAGAAAGCGACCGTTGCAATTCCGAAAATCATCGCAATCTTTTTTCTCGTTATTTCGCCTTTCATAAAACTAGAAAAAGCGGTTGGTTTGATTAACCCAACAATTAATGCAATGAACGAAACGAAGAATAAAAGTAAAAATAGATTTTCCATAATGTTTAAATCATTTTAATAAATCTTCTATTGAAACGCCTAACGCTTTGGCGATTTTCGCCATAGTTTGAACGCTTGGTTTATTAACCGTTCCGCTTTCGACTTTCATAAGAGTAGTGTATTTAATATCTGCCTTCTTGGCTAAATCGTCTTGCGTTAAGCCAAGTTTAGCGCGGAGTTTCTTAATGTTTTCGCTGATGATTTTTCCACTTATCATATAAATAAAGTTTTGGTAGTATTATAGTAAGTATGATTATTACCTCTATTGTTATGCTACCAAATATAATGAATTTTATCAAGCGAATTATGGCGGCGCATTTCGCAAAGCAAAATACGAAATTCGGCGGAGGCGAAAGCGAGAGCGAGCAAAAATTCCTTCCCCCCAATCCCCTTCTTTCCTCTGCCGCGTTTCGCGCGGCCGAATCAATCGGCAAAATTCCTGAAAGTTTGATACTAGTGCCTCGGGTGGGAGTCGAACCCACAAGGGCCTAAGCCCAACGGATTTTAAGTCCGTCCTGTATACCAATTCCAGCACCGAGGCCTGGAGGCGTGGGCGGGAATTGCACCCGCGTATCAGAGTTTTGCAGACTCTTGCCTTACTGCTTGGCCACCACGCCAATCTTCCAAAAGCTTAGCACTTTTTTTATTTTTTTCCAATGTCTTTTAAAGCTTTCTCTATTCTTGCAGCTTGAGCGGTTTGCGTTTCTTTGACAAATTTTATCTTCGGCACTGGTCTTACTTTCATTTTTTTATTAAGCATTTGCTGAAGATTAAAAATATTTCTCTGGAGAAGACTGAAAACTTCTTCTGTTTTGTCTTCAGGCAGCACTGAAACAAAAACTTTAACTTCAATAAAATTAGGAGAACATTCTGCTCTCGTTATGGTAAGTAAAATTCCTGGAAAGATGTCCAATTCTTTTAAAATAATATTACCCAGTTCTTTTTGAATAAAAGCATTAGTTTTTTCAATCTTCCACATATTTAAAAAACAATAACTCGTCTCCTTCTTTTATTCTTTCCTGGCCTTGGTAAAGAATAGCACATTCCTTGCCTGCTTTAACAGATTCAAAGCTTTTTTTATTAACTTGTATTTCAATAATTTTTCCTTCTCCTATTTTTTCTCTATTTCTTATTATTTCTAAACCAGCCGTTCTTTCTGCTAAGCCTTCAATTACTTTTCCTCCCACAATCTGTCTATTCTTTTCTGTTCTGAAAACAACTGATATTTCCATTCTACCCACTTCAACCCTGGTTTTTCCCTTTTTGATTTTTCTTTCCATTAATTCTTTAGTTTTCTGAATTAAATCGTAAATCAAATCAAAATTAAAGCACTTTATCTTGTCCCTTTCAATCATTTTTTCTGCAATATTATCTTTCTTGACTCTAAAAGCAAAAATAACGGCATTGCTGCTTTTAACCAGCTTAGCATCATTTTCATTAACATTGCCTACTTCTAATTTAATAGTACACAAAGCAACTTTTTCTTGAGAAATAGCTCGCAAAGATTCAACAATAGCTTCTAACGAGCCAATGGCATCTGCTTTAATAATTAAATTAAGCACTGGCTTGCCCTCTTCTTCTAAGGCCTCTAAGGGTTTAATGATTCTTTCTCCTTTTATATTCTCTTTGGCCTGGTCAAGAGTTAAGTACTGAAAGAATCTTTCTCCCACTGCCGGCACTTTATCAAAACCGACTACAACTACTGGCTGAGAAGGAAAAGCTTGCTCTATTTCCTTTCCCTGAAAATCTCTTAAAGAACGCACCTTGCCCACTGCTGAACTAGTGCCGATAATATCTCCTTTTTTTAATATCCCTTGCTCTAGAATAGCTGTAAAAGTAGGCCCTCGTTTATTATCTAAACACGACTCGATAATAACTCCTTCAGGCCTTAAAGAAAGGTCTGTTTTTAAATCTTTCATTTCCGCTACCAAAAGAATTAAATCTAAAAGGTCTTTTATTCCCTTGCCTGTTTTAGCTGAGATTTCCACACTTGGCACATCTCCTCCCAAAGACTCTACTATTATTCCTTCTTTGCTTAATTGTTGTTTAACCATTTCTGGATTAGCTCCAGGTTTATCCATTTTGTTCAGAGCCACGATTAAAGAAACTTCTGATTCTTTAATGTGGTTAATAGCTTCCTTGGTTTGTTTTTTCACTCCTTCTACAGCGTCAACAACAAGAACCGCTATATCTGCCGCCCTTGAACCTCTCGCTCTGATAGCGGAAAAAGCTTCATGGCCGGGAGTATCAATAAAAGTAATTTTCTTCCCCTCGTGTTCTATTTCATAAGCACCAACATGCTGAGTAATTCCTCCTGTTTCTTTTTCCAAAACATGAAAATCCCTTATTGCCATAAGTAAAGAAGTTTTGCCGTGGTCAATGTGACCCAGAATAACCACTACTGGCGGCCTAGTTGTTGTTTCTTTTATCATAATTTTCTTTTGCTTTCTTAATTGCTTCTTTTTCTTCGTCTGAAAATTGATATGGTGATTCGCCCTTAACTACAGGCTTGGCAAAAACCCTTACTCCTTCATGAGTATAAATAGCAGTCAAGGTAAATCCTTTATCTTCTTCGTCTAAAAGAGCCAAAGAAAAACTCTGGTCTCCTCCTTCGCTCTTAAAAGGGTTATACCTAATCAAACTAGCTTTTTTCAAAGCTGCTTTCTCTTTCTTAATTTCTTCTTCTAATCGTTCAACTCTTTGCTCCAAGCTCTTCAGATATTTTTCTGTTTGGTCAAAGCTCTTTATTTTTTCGTTTTTCCTTTTAAATGAAAACATATTCAGGAGCGGAGAGGGTGAGATTCGAACTCACGGTGGATTTCTCCACAATGGTTTTCGAAACCATCCCTTTAAGCCACTCAGGCACCTCTCCTCTTTAATTATACATAATAATCAAAGTTATCACTTTTTCTTGATTAAATCAACAAAAGATTTGATAAAATTAGGAAAATCATTGTCATAATTAACTTTAGCTGGCAAAAGAAAAGGAAGATTAAAACCAAGAAAATTAACCATAGCATTAGCCATTGTTCCTTCAATTATCTTTGGCTTAAAAAATTTCTTAATTTCTTTTTCGTATTTTTCAAAATTAGGAAAATTATTAAGCAAAATGTCTGCCGCATAAAGACTCCAAATTATCCCTCCCCCACTCCAAGGTTTAGTTAATCCCATCGCGTCTCCGCAAAGAGCAACTTTTTTGTTTTGAGAAAACATCATTTTAGCTCCAGAACAAGGAATTAGAGCCAAAGCAATATCTTTAGCTTCTACCTCTTGCTCTTTTAAAAAAGTAAAAAAAGAGTCTTTAATGTTTGAAGAAGACAAAAATCCATATTCAATAAAATCACGACGAGGGATTTTCCAAAAAAACCCTGACGGAAAGGGAAAAACATTGGTAAAAGAAGATAAATCTGATTTTTCTACAAAGACCTGAGCTCCGATTTTCATTTTCGGCTCTTTTAAACCAAGTTTTCTCCGTGTTACTGAAACAGGACCATCGCATCCAATAATATAATCGTATTGGAAAGGAATATCATCAATTCTTTGTCCTAATAAAAGGTTAACTCCTTTTTCTTTAAGTAAAGAAAGCTGGCTTTTTATTAATTTATCTCTATTAAGAGCTAAATGCTTAGGATTAAAATTAAGCTCTATTGTTTTCTTGGGAAAATGAATCCTGCAACCATCAATAATGTTTTCAATACAATCTTCAGGAAAAACAATAAATTGCCTTATCCTTTCTGAAACCAATGTTGAACAAGGTTTAGAACCTAAATCTTTTTCTTTTTTTTGGTCGTAGAGAAAAACATCCAAACCTTTTTCTTTAAGCTTTAAAGCAAGATAGGCGCCGATGACGCCGCTACCAATTACAGCTACTTTTTGCATGAGCGGGTGAAGGGAATCGAACCCTCATAAACGGCTTGGAAGGCCGATGCTCTGCCATTGAGCTACACCCGCCTAGACGAAAAAATATAACAAATTAATTTCTGTAAGTAAAGCTTGGTTTCTTTCTGTCTTGCCACGCCATTAATAAGACTAGAATTTGAAGGAATAATGGTTTGAATATGATATTTTGGAAAATAGCTTGAGCAGTTGCCGAACAGCCTTTCGCCCCTGCATCCACTTTGGATTTTCTGGAAATACTTTTAATAAAAGTCGGGGCACTGAGATTTGAACTCAGAATAAATCCTCCCAAAGGACTCGTGATAGCCGTTTCACTATGCCCCGATATAAAAATATATATATCATTTTTAAGGATTAACGTCAAAAGGATTATTGCTTTTTCGCTTCTTTTTTGATATTAATTAAATATGTCTTGTCCCCGTAGCTCAATCGGATAGAGCGACAGACTTCTAATCTGTAGGTTGTGCGTTCGATTCGCACCGGGGACACCATGGTGGCTATGGTGTAATGGTAGCACGTGGGCCTGTGGAGCCTTAAGTACGGGTTCAAATCCCGTTAGTCACCCTCTTTCTTTCAATATTGTTTCCAGTTCCGTTTTTTTATTGTCCCTTAAAACCTTAAGAACAATCTTTTCCCCTATTTTATGCTTGGCTATTATATCAGCCAAAGAATTATCTTGAGTTATCTTTTCTCCGTTTATTTCTAAAATAATATCATATTCTTTAAGTCCAGCCATATCAGCGCTTGAACCCTTAGCTATCGCTGATTCGCCAAACATTTCTCTAACCACTAAAGCCCCGTAATCCACCCCTATTTTGTTTGTCCTAGCTATTTCTTTGTTTAAAATTATGTACTTAACTCCTAAATAAGGCCTTTGGATTTTTCCTAATCTTTTAACTTCTTCCAAATCTTGCTTGATATAATTAATGGGCAAAGCAAAACCAATATTTTCCATTCCCATAATCATAGCTGTATTAATGCCAACAACCTCCCCCTTCATATTAACCAAAGGACCGCCAGAATTACCAGGATTAATGGCTGCGTCTGTTTGAATTAACCCTCTTAAAGGAGTGATATCTGAGCTAAATCCGCTAGAAGCATTAATTCTTCTACTTAAACCAGAAACAATGCCACAGGAAAGAGTGTCTTCAAACTCTCCCAAAGGATTGCCTACAGCTAAAACCGTTTCTCCTAGCTCTATTTTATCTGAATTGCCTAATTTTAAAAAAGGAAAATTGTTGCCTTCAATTTTTAATATCGCCATGTCAATCAAAGGGTCTTTATCTAAAACTTGAGCTTGATATTTATGGTCAGGGTCAAGAATAACGGTAAAATCAGCTTCCTTGTCTTCAACCACATGATTACAAGTTAAAACATAACCGTCTTTGGAAATAATAAAGCCGGTTCCTCCTCCTATTTTTGTTTCTTTGTTTTCTTTTAATTTCTTAGGAAAAGCGATCTTTTCTCCTCGAAAAGGAAGAAAATAGAACTCTTCAATTTCCGGAAGATTCCGAGAAGCAACAATGGTTATCACTGCCGGACAAATCTTTTTAGCTATAGAAACAATTGGTGATTTAATCATATATTGTATTTTATCATAAAAGAACATTGATAACAATAGAAAAATATGATAATTTGATTTATCGCCCCCGTAGTTCAATGGACAGAACAAGAGACTCCTAAGCTCTAGATAAAGGTTCGATTCCTTTCAGGGGCACAATTGTATATTTTGAAAAATAAACAAGGGCCCGTAGCGCAGTTGGCAGCGCGCCTCTATGGCATAGAGGAGGTCAGGGGTTCAAATCCCCTCGGGTCCACACTAATAAAAAACCGCCCCAAAATGGGACGGCTTTTTATTTTAAACCCTATTTTACAGCGTCTTTCAAGGCTTTGCCAGCTTTAAACTTAGGGGTTTTCGTCGCTGGAATTTTTATTTTCTCTCCAGTCTTAGGATTTCTTCCCTCTCTTGCTGCCCTAGAACCAACCCTAAAAGTACCAAAACCTGTTAAGACGACTTGGCCTCCTTTGGAAAGAGTCTTGGTAATTTCTTCAAGAACGGTATTCAAGGCTTCGGCTGCGTCTTTTTTGGCAATGGCTGTACTTTTA
The DNA here is from genome assembly GCA_964586365.1 of uncultured Candidatus Saccharibacteria bacterium. Taxonomy (GTDB): domain Bacteria; phylum Patescibacteriota; class Minisyncoccia; order Minisyncoccales; family Minisyncoccaceae; genus Microsyncoccus. Next base: position 57,236 of record CAZPGI010000001.1, on the reverse strand, counting down.
ACAATTGCTTCAATAATATCTTCTTTTGTCATTTTACTTAAGGTTTAGAGCTTGGAAATTAATTGTTCGATTAGCTTTCCAAAAGCCAAACCTATTTAGAATTACGTCGACCTTTTATTTCGCATATTCAACCACCCTCATCTCTCGTATCAAATTAACTTTTATTTCTCCAGGATATCTTAATTCTTCTTGAATCTTTTTAGCAATATCCCGTGCCAATTTATGTGCTGTCAAATCATCAACATCTGTTGGTTTAACAAAAATCCTAATCTCTCTTCCTCCCTGAATGGCATAAGCCTTCTCTACTCCAGGAAAAGATAAGGCAATATCTTCCAAATCTCCTAATCTTTTCAAATAGTTTTCCAAGGTATCTTTCCTTGCTCCTGGTCTAGCTCCCGATATCTGGTCAGCAGCTTGAATTATTCTTGCCTCAACACTTTCATAAGGATATTCTTCATGGTGGGATTTAATGGCTGTAATTATCCTTGGGTCCATATCAAACTTCTCCAAAATCTTAGCTCCAATATCAGTATGCGACCCTTCTGTTTTATAGTCAAGAGCTTTTCCAATATCGTGAAGCAATCCTGCTTTTCTGCATAAAGCTGCGTCTAGGCCTAGCTCTGAAGCAATAGCTCCAGCTAAAAAAGACACCTCTATTGAATGATTCAGTACGTTCTGACCATAACTAGTTCGATATTGCAATCTTCCCAGAACTTGAATTAGTTTATCAGGTAAATCTAGAACTCCTGTTTCATAAGCTGCCGCTTCTCCTGCCTCTTTTATCTTTTTATTAATTTCTGCTTCTGCTTTTTCAATTTCTTGCTCTATCCTAGCTGGTTGAATTCTTCCATCTCTTAAAAGTTTTTCTAAAGCAATTCTAGCAATTTCTCTTCTTATTGGATTAAAACTAGACAAAACAACTACTCCTGGGGTTTCATCAACAATCAATTCCACGCCTGCTGCTTTTTCAAAAGCTCTAATATTCCTTCCCTCTTTGCCAATAATTCTTCCTTTAATCTCTTCTGAAGAAATATCAACTGAAGAAGTGGTAATTTCTTGCGTTTGAGGTAAAACATAAGATTGAATAGCATTGCTTAAAATCTCTTTGGCTTTTCTTTCATATTGTTCAGCTCCTCTTTCCTCCAATTTTCTTATCCTTTCTAAAAGGTCTGCTTGGTATTCTCTTTCTGCTTTGGCCAAAAGTTCTTCTTTGGCTTGTTCTTTGTTTAAACCAGATACGCTTTCTAGTTTTCTCAAAGTTTCTTCTTTCAAAGCATCTAGATCTTTCTTAATCTCTTTCAGTTTTTCCACCTTAACATTTATTTCCTTCTCTTTATTGTTTAATTCTTCTTCCTTGCTTTCTAAGTCTTCTTCTTTTTTTAAGATGCGGCTTTCGGACTTAATTAATATTTTTTGTCTTTCTTCTAAGTCAGCGTATGTCTTTTTCTCCAAGGCTTCAGCCTTGTCTTTGGCTTTGGAAATAATTTCCTCGGCAGCTTGTTTGGTCTGAGCTATCTTCCTCTGAAGCTCAGCTTCTATTGTTCCCGCTCTCTTTCTGGCAATCGATTGGCGAACATAATAGCCAATCACTGCGCCCGCGATCGTTGCAATCGTGGCTATAGCTACAGGCGTTAATACTTCTACCATATATGTAATTGAAGGTTTGGCACATAAAAATCTGCATCTTCATCGTTCTTTTAAAAATAATTATCTTGCTTCATCTTAAATTGTTACCAAAGATTCAAATTAATTCTTATAATCTTTAACATTTTCATTATATCAAAAAACCCTTGTGAAGACAAGGGCTTTCTGATTTCTCTCAGTTTTCTTTTACGGCGCCGTCTCTCTCCATATTGGCAAAGGAGTTTTGGTTCCTGTTTCTCCTTCTGCCGCGCATTCAGAGCCAGCAACAGCTAATCCTGGCTTTAAAGAACCAATTGAAGCGGTGTATTTAAACACGGGATTGGAAGAGGTTGAACTAGTTGAGTTTTGGTAAGAGCCTACTGCTGTAGGCAGGTTCCAAGAAAATTGATTGCTATTGCTTATTGAACAAAGAGTGCGGTTAGCTGAAGAATCAAAACAAACACTGCATTTCCAGTCGCTGGAAGACAAGTCGGCAGTATCACCAGTTCCTTTCCAACAGATATCAAAGCAATTGCTGGTATCTGTAGCCCTGTTCAGGGTAGTAGTAGTGGTACAGTATTGAACATTGCTGTTGATGTATACAGTGGGAGAAGCAGTAGCAATCTTGACAATAGGATAAGGCTTCTTGGGAGTATCAAAGGTTCCAGCAGATAGCCAGTCGGTTTCTCCCCCTCCTGTTTTCTGCAGCTTAACGTACCAGCCATAGGTCTTGGCTGCTGTTCCGTTACCATAAGTAATAGTGAGGATAGAGTCAGAGACGCTGTCAGAAGTTGCTCCTTCCTTAACCCTTAAACCATCGTAAGTTACTGTTGAACTACTAATAGGAATCCAAGAAGCTACCTCTACGTTCCCTATTTTAATTTTGTAATTAGAGTATTTGGTGTTGTCTACAGTAAACCCTAGCCTAGGAACAGCTTGCTTGTTAGCTGTGTCTAGATTTCCTTTCTGAAGATATCCATTGCTGTCATAGTAATAGTCACAATAGAAGCAAGATTCATCAGTGTTGCCTGTATCAAGGTCTGAAGGATTCTTGAAAGAGATACGGTCAGCCGAACAATTGGCGTTAGAGCCCCCTCCTGAACCAGCACAGGTCCAGGTGTAGGCTAAAGAACCTGAAGTTACTAAAGATGGAGAACCAGCACTGCAAAGATTAGAATCTCCCGAGGGTGGAGTGGAATAGAGTTGCCCCTGAGCTGTACCGCAAGAGCC
>CAZPGI010000001.1:0-54283 GCA_964586365.1 uncultured Candidatus Saccharibacteria bacterium | reverse complement strand
AATCTCCCGAGGGTGGAGTGGAATAGAGTTGCCCCTGAGCTGTACCGCAAGAGCCGTCGGTTTTTAATGTTGCGGAACAGCTGGCATTAGAGCCATCGTCATTATGAGAAATATAAATCTGGCCACCATAAACAACTACCGCCTTATGATAACCATCAGCAGATATAGCTACACCTTCCCACCCCCTACTACTTTCTTTTGTTATCCAATTCACCCCATAATCATTAGAAACATAAATTTGAGAGCCAGATGCTGCTGCTATCATATATTGTCCCGTAGATGATACTTCTATATCAACTAGTCCTGGTAAATTTGCTAACCTTTGTGTCCAATTTACCCCATAATCGTTAGATGTATAAATATACCCAACTGGCGTACTCCCATAAAAAGTAGTGGTTGCTTGATATTGTCCTGAATCAGACATATCTACGCTCCATCTGTCAGAAATAGAAGAACTTCTCGAGGTCCATGATGCTCCGTAATCATTAGATGTATAAATATAACTAGAACCAGAACTAGTAAGTGTTAAATATTGTCCATTAGATGATATCGCCCCTTTCCATCCACTCACGCCAGAAAGTTGTGTCCATGATGCTCCGTAATCAGTAGACTTCCACGCTGAAGTAAGCTGTCCAACTAATTGATATTGCCCCGTGGAAGAAACGCTTACTGCTCCATCTCCTGGAAAAGACCATGGCGGATTATTTAAAGTCCATGTTACTCCATAATCAATAGACCTATAAACCTTTCCTATAGCATAAGCAGTTTGATATTTCCCATTTGAAGACATTGCTACTGATTTCCACTCTGATTCTACTGCCCCTCGAGCTGTCCAGGTTTTTCCATAGTCAGAAGAAATATAAACTTGATCGTTGGCAGCAAGCGCTGTAATATATTTCCCATCTGAAGACACTGCTACATCAACCCAATTCTTAGTAGAGCCCTTTGGCGCCCAACCATAACACGTCCATGTCCAGGGACCGGAACCAGAAACCTCATAAGCATAGCCAGGGGAACAAAGATTATCGGTTGGAGCAGTATAAAAACCCTGACCATTGGCTGAACCACAGCTTGCCGCCCAAGCCTCTCCTCCTGCAAATATCATTAAAGAAATAATTGAAAGGAAAATTAAAGTTTTGAAAATGTTTTTATTATTACTCATAAATATATTTTTTATCTTTATAATTAAAAAACCTTAGCCGAAGCTAAAGCAACCTTTATTTATTAAAAATCTTTTCCAATTTGTTTCTTCAAGGATTAAATGCAAACACACACGACAATAAAACTTTTCCATAAATACTTCACTTGCTGTGATTTATTGTTTCATTATATCCCCCCCTATTTTCTTGTCAATAGTTATCCCTTGCTTTTCCCTCCAATCACCTCGTCAATAATTCCATACTCTTTTGCCTCTTGAGCAGTGAGATAAAAATCTCTGTCCGTATCTTTAGCAATTTTAGCCAAAGGCTGACCAGTATGTTTGGCTAGTATTTTATTAAGCGTCTCTTTTATTTTCAATATTTGTTTAGCCGTGATTTCTATTTCCGTGGCTTGACCTTTAGCTCCTCCAGCTACCTGGTGAAGCAATATCTCAGAATTAGGCAAAGAATAACGTTTGCCTTTGGCTCCAGCTGCCAAAATCAAAGCCCCCATTGAAGCTGACATGCCGATGGAAACAGTAGAAACATCTGGCTTAATATATTGCATGGTATCATAAATAGCTAGACCAGCTGTGACTGAGCCTCCTGGGCTATTAATATATAGTTGAATATCTTTCTTAGGATCTTTTGAGGCCAAAAACAAAAGCTGAGCCACAATAGAATTAGCTATGTTATCATCAACAACCCCAGCCATAAGAATAATTCTTTCTTTTAAAAGGCGAGAGTAAATATCATAGGCTCTTTCTCCATATTGTGATTTTTCAATTACTGTTGGTATTAAGTTCATATTTTTTAAAAGCCAAAAAGATTAAAGGCTTTTTCTGTTTTAATCTCATCTTCAATATACATTTTAACCTTATTTAGGTCAATCTCTTTTTGAGCCTGCTCCGGACTAGAATAGTTATTAATCATTTCTTGAACTTTTTCATTTATTTCTTCTTCTTTAGCTTCTATTTTTTCATTCTTAATAATCTGTCTGACAATTAGAAAATTACGCACCCTGTCTTCTCCAATTTTCTCAAACTCTTTTTCAACTTGCTCTTTGGTTTTTTTAACTTGAGCCAAATATTCTTCCAAACTAATCCCCAACTCTGCATTAACTCTGCTCTCAAGGTTCTCCATTAAACCTTGAGCTTCTCTTTTTACTAAAGATTCTGGAGTTTCTACTTTGGTTTTAGCAGCAATCTTTTCCAAAAATTCAATCCTTTTCTTTTGTTTTAAAGCAATATCTTTCTCTTGTTTTATTCCTTGTTCAATGCTTTCCTTTAAAGCTTCTAAGCTTGGAAAACCTCCCAAGGTTTTTGCCCACTCATCGTTTATCTCTGGCATTTTAACTTTCTTTAAAGAATCTAACTTTATTTTTACTTTCGTATTGTTTACCTCAACTTCCTTTTCTTCTCCTGGCTCCATTCCTAAAATCTTATCATCTAGATAATGACCTTTGCCTAGAATAAAGCTATCTTTGTCTTTGTTATTCAAAGTTATCTCTGCCCAATCTCCTTTTTCTGCTTTGCCTTGTTTGTCTTCAAACTTGGCTCGAGATTGCTGAAGCCAAAGGATTGCTTCATCTATTTCTGCTTGTTCTACTTTTATTTCTTCATCTTTCTTAATACTTTTGGCAAGAGCCTCTATGTCCGGCAATTTAATATCTGTTAAAACATCAACTTCAGCAGAAAAAACAAAAGGGTTGCCCCTAGCCAATTTAATAATATTGATTATTGGCTGAGAAACTATTTCCAAATCAGTTTGTCGGAAAAAATCAATCCAGTTCTTTTTAATAGCATTCTCTGCTGCCAAAGATAAAATACTATTTTCCCCTATTTTTTCCTTGGCCAATGATTCAGGAACCATGCCTTTTCTAAATCCTGGCAATTCTAATTCTTTAGCCAGTTCTTTCAAAGCCTCTTGGCAAAAAGAGTCAAACTCTTCTGCCAATACCTCTATTTCAATGTTTTTCTTAGTTGGGGAAATATCTTTAATCTCACTTTTCATGTTTTTATTCTTTATTTTCTTCTTCTTCGTCAATATCTAATTCTTCTTCATTTTCCTTAATTTGTTCTTCGCTCTTAACGTCTATTTTCCAGCCAGTAAGTTTGGCCGATAATCTTACATTCTGACCCTCTTTGCCAATAGCTAAAGAAAGCTGGTCAGCTGGAACAATAACCAAAGCAGTATTTTTCGGCAAAATATTTACATCAATAACTTTGGCTGGAGATAAAGAGTTAATAATGTATTTTACTGGGTCATCAGAGTATTCAATGACATCAATCTTTTCTCCTCCTAATTCAGAGATTACTGCTGCCACCCTTACTCCTCTTTGACCAACCATTGCCCCAATCGGGTCAACTCCTTCTGCTAAAGAAACAACCGCTATTTTTGTTCTTGAACCCGGCTCTCTAGCAATTGCTTTAATCTCTATTTGACCTGAGCTAATTTCTGGCACCTCTAACTCAAAAAGCTTGGATACTAATTTAGGATAGGCTCTAGACAAGATAATAATTGGTCCCTTGGGAGTAGTATCAACTTTTAAGACATAAAGCTTCAATCTTTGACCTTCTTTGTAAAACTCGCCTCTGATTTGCTCTTCTTTGGGCAAGATTCCTAAACTTTTACCAATATCAAAATATACATTAGAGCCTTCCACTCTTTGAACAATTCCAGAGACAATCTCCCCTTCTTTTGATTTGTATTCTTCAAGGATGTTTTCTTTTTCAGCCTCTCTAATTTTCTGCAAAACCACTTGTTTAGCGGTTTGAGCAGCAATTCGGCCAAAACCTTCTTTTTGTTCCAAAGGAATTTTTAATTCTTGGCCTGGCTTTAATTCTGGATTAGTTTCTTTAATCTCTTCTACCAAAACATGTCTTTCTGAATTATACTTAACTCTTCTTGTTTCCTGCTCTTCTTCATTGCTTTCTTCTATACTCAACTCTTCTTTTGTTGGACGATAGCTTGATTTAATTTTCTTTACTCCTTCAAGTTCTTCATCTTCAGGAATATAAACCAAGGTATCGTCAACCACTATTTTTTCTCGCCAAAACTCTGTCTCCCCTGTTTTGGGATTAATCTTGGCCTTGATTATTTGACCTTTTTTGCCATACTCTTTCTTGTAAGCTGAAGCTAAAGCATGTTCAACTGTTTCCAAAACTTTTTCTTGAGAAAGTCCTTTTTCTTCTGCCAGCTGATTAATAGCTGATAAAAATCCTTGCATGTCCATAAATTTTTATTTTAAGATTGGTTATATAAAAAGTCGGAAACAATCCGACAATCTAAAAAATCATGCCTTTGTATTAGTCTATTTTATCCCCAAAGATAATAGTTGTCAAGAGAAGAAATTTAAGATAGAATACAGAAGAAATGAAACAAGTTAAAAAACTAGATTTTAATATTCCAGAAAATGTAATTTTTGCTTTGGAAAAATTAAAAGAAAAAGGATTTGAAGCATATATTGTTGGTGGCTGCACTAGGGATTTGTTTATGAATAAAGAACCTTCTGACTGGGATATTACTACTAATGCTAAACCAGAAGAAATTCAAGCGATTTTTCAAGAGCAAGGAATCAAAACCTTTTATGAAAATGATTTTGGCACAGTAGGGGTAGTTTTTTCAGAAAACAATATCGTAGAAATTACTACTTTTCGTTCAGAATCAACTTATTCTGATTTTCGCCACCCAGACAAAGTTGTTTGGTCCCAACGCATTGAACAAGACCTAGAAAGAAGGGATTTTACTATTAACGCTATTGCTATTACCCTGCTAAAAAATGGAAAGTTTGAAATAATTGACCTATTTAATGGTTTAGAAGACATTAAAAATAAGATTATTAGAACAGTAGGAAAGCCAGAACAAAGGTTTTCAGAAGATTTTTTGAGAATGATGAGAGCAGTTAGGTTTCAAACAACTTTAGGCAAGGGCTGGAAAATTGAAGAAAATACTGAAAAAGCTATTATTAAATACAGCTATTTATTGAAAAAATCAGCCAAAGAAAGGATTAGAGATGAATTAATAAAGATAATAATGAGTGAAAATGCTAGCCAAGGCATTGAAACATTAAGAAAAACAGGGCTTTTAACATATATTATGCCTGAATTAGAGCAAGGAGTAGGAGTAAACCAAAACAAACACCATGTCTATGATTGCTATAAACATAATCTAGAATGTTTGAATTATGCAGCCAAAAAAGGCTTTAATTTTCACGTGAGAATGGCTGCTTTGCTTCATGATATTGGCAAACCAATTACTAAAAAGGGGCAGGGAGAAAATGCTACTTTTTACAATCATGAGACAATTGGAGCAAAAATGGCTAAAAAAATACTTAATCGCTTGAAATTTCCTAAAAAAGATGTAGAAAAGACAGTAAACCTAGTCCATTATCACCTTTTTTACTATAACGTAGATGAAGTAGGAGAAGCTTCTATCAGAAGATTAATAAGAAAAGTAGGAATTGAGAACATGGAAGACCTTTTACAATTAAGAATGGCTGATAGAATTGGTTCTGGCTGCCCTAAGGCAGAACCATATAAACTTAGACATTTAAAATACATGATTGAAAAAGTTTCTCAAGATCCTATTTCAGTAAAAATGCTTAAAATCAATGGTAATGATATTATTCAAACATTAAACATAGAGCCAGGGCCAAAAATAGGACAATTACTTGATATTTTACTAGAAGAAGTATTAAAAGACCCAAAAAAGAACACAAAAGAATATTTAACCATGAGATTATTAGAATTAAACAAATTAAATGACCAAGATTTAAGCAAATTAGCTCAAAAAGCTAGAAAAGAAATTGATAATATTGAAATAAAGCAAGATCAAATGACAAAAGAAAGGTATTGGGTGACCTAAGGTTTCCTGTAGAACGTTGGGCCTGTAGTTCAATGGCAGAACACTACTTTCGCATAGTAGAAATATGAGTTCGATTCTCATCAGGTCCACATTTACGAACGTGGCCAATGCGGACACGAACGTGGCCAATGCGGGCACGAATGTGGCCAATGCGGACACGAACGTGGCCAATGCGGACACGAATGTGGCCAATGCGGACACGAATGTGGCCAAAATCAATTTCGGGATGTCATATAATGGTATTATGCAGGCTTCGGGAGTCTGTCATCTGGGTTCAATTCCCAGCATCCCGACATTCCAGTTCCATATGAAACGACTAGGGCTTGTAATTCAACGGCAGAATACTACTTTCACACAGTAGCAATATGAGTTCGACTCTCATCAAGCCCACTTAAATAATTAATTAAATATAAAAACATGGAAAATCAATTATTTTTATTAATCTTCTTCATTATTATAGGATATTTATCAGGTTCAATTCCTTTTGGTTACATAATTAGCAAGTTTAAAAATATTGATATTAGAAAACAAGGGAGCGGAAATATAGGAGGAACAAATGTTGGCAGGGCATTAGGTTTTAAATATGGCCTTTTAGTTGGAATCCTTGATGTTCTTAAAGCTATTATTCCAATATATATAGCCAGTCAATACTTAATTGTTGATTGGCAAATGGCTTTAGTATCAATTTCTCCAGCAATTGGCCATATTTTTCCAGTTTGGCTCAATTTTAAGGGCGGGAAAGGAGTAGCCACGACTTTTGCTACTATTTTTATGGTCCTTGGTTGGAAATATTCATTAATCTTTTTAGCTTTTTGGATATTACTTCTTTTAACTTCAAAGATAATGAGCTTGACTAATCTTCTTATTATCCTAACCCTACCTTTATTATTCTGGCTTAGGACAAATTCAATTGCCTATGTTTTTCTTGGCTTTACCTATATTATATTAATCTGGTGGACTCACCGAGAAAACATTAAAAGGTTGCGTCAAGGCACTGAATCAAAAATAATAAAATAAAAATTATGCTTTATTATATTCTTTCTTGCCTTTATTTCTTTGGACCAGCTTATCTAGCTAATGCTTCTCCTCCTTTGGCCAATAAATTAAATCTCTTAAAGAAGTTAAATAAACCAATTGATGGGGGATTAATGTTTAAAAACAAGCCCTTGCTTGGTAATCATAAAACCTGGAGAGGGGTGGTAACAGAAGCAATTGTTTGCACCATGGCCATGCCTTTCTTTATCTGGGTGCATAACTTTTTAGGCTTAAGCCACTATGAAACCATTGGATTTTATGCATATAACCAAATAAATGGCTTTTTCTTAGGATTTTTATTATCAATTGGTGTGATTTTCGGTGATTTAGCCTTTGCTTTTATTAAAAGACGTTTAAATTTAAAACCTGGAGCAAAATTCTTGCCTTTTGACCAAACTAATTATGTTATCGGCAGCTTTCTTGTCCTTCAACCAATACTTTGTTTAGAGCTTAATTTCTGGCTTTGTCTTTTTATCTTGACATTTTTCCTTCATGTTGTTTTTAACCGAATTGGGTATAACTTGGGCTTGCATAATGCCAAATGGTAGGATAGAATAAATTGGTAATAATAAAAAACAAAAATATGCAAAATGTTTTAAATATTTTAACTCAAGACGTAATTAATGGTTTGCCAAATTTAATTGGCGCTATTTTAATTCTTTTTATTGGTGTCTTTATTGCCAATAAATTAAAAAATTGGACAATTAAGATTTTGCAAAAGTTTCGTCTTAATCAAATGTTAAGGTCATTGGGCTGGGAAGATTTCTTTAATCGCTATAACGCTCAAATTAATGTTTCCAAGCTTTTAGCTGAAGTTGTTAATATCTTTTTCATCCTTCTTTTCCTGACTATTTCTTTAGACATTCTTGGCTTAGAGCAGCTTAATATTTTTATCCAAAAAGTTATTAATTATTTCCCCAATATCTTTGTAGCCATGGCTATTTTCATTTGTGCTGTCTTTTTAGCTGATTTTTCCAAAAAAGTATTGGTGGTTAGCTTGGAAAAAGAAAAAATAGTTTATTCTAGCGTCTTAAGCAACATCATTTCCTCGGTTGCCTGGGTTTTAGCCACCCTGGCTATTCTTTATCAATTAAAGATAGTGCCTAACCTGGTTTTAACCATTTTCATTGGCTTTGTAGCTTTTATTGTTCTTGCTTTTGGCTTGGCTTTTGGCTTAGGAGGGAGAGATTTTGCCAAAAAAATACTTGACGATTTAGAAAAAAAGATAAAATAATTTATGCATTGAAGAAATATCCTTTATTTCTTTTTTCTTATGTTGGAAATAACCCAAAACGAATTGAAAAAAATGATCCTCTTTTCTTGCGAAAGAATAGAAAGAGACAAAGATCAAATAAACAAGATAAACGTCTTTCCTGTTCCTGACCAAGACACTGGCAATAACTTAAGCGCCACTCTTAAGGGTATTAAGGAACAAATAGAGGATAAAGACTTTTCTTCAATTGAAGAGTTATCAAACAGCGTTTTAGAAGGAGCTCTTACTGGCGCCCAAGGCAATGCTGGCATTATCTATACTGGCTTTTTAGCTGGATTCTTTCCAGCCCTGAACAGCAATTCTTCTGTTGACGCGGAAAAATTGGCCCTTGCTTTTAAAAAAGGCGCAGAAAGAGCCAGAGAATCAATTCAAAATCCAAAACCTGGAACCATTCTAGATGTAGTTGAGGCCTTTGCTTCAACCTTTGAAGAAGGAGCCAAGAAAGAAAAAGACATTGTTAAGATATTTTATCAGGCCTTAGAAGAAGCTGATAAAGCTTTAGAGGAAACTCCTAATAAAATGGAGTTATTAAAAAAAGCCGGGGTAGTAGATGCAGGAGGCCTCGGTTTTTTAATGATTTTAGAAACCTATCTAGATATTTTACAAGAACAAGGAGATATTTCCTCTCTCAAGCCTTCTTCAGCTGAAGAAGAAATTAAGCCCAGAAGATTTATTCAAATAATCTCTAATCGTTATGAAGTGGTGGCTTTAATCAACAACGTAGCTGAAAACGAAAAAAGCATTAAAGAAAAGCTAAAAGGCTTAGGTGACTGCTTGGATATTATTCAAATAGGAAACAAAACAAAAATACATATTCATACTGACAGTCCGTATGAAGTAAGGGATGTACTTAAACCCTTAGGAGATACAGAAAGCATGAAGATTCAAGATATGGCCAGAGAAGTAATTGGAGAAAAATCAATTGAAAACGTTTCCATTGGCTTGGTTATTGACGAAAGAGCCGGCTTAACTCAAAAGATAATCAATCATTATAATATTGAGGTTGTTCCTTTTAAAATAACTTGGCCAGAAGGGGAGATCCTTCCAGGAGACACGGTCTGCGAAAAAATTAAAGAAGCTAAAAAGCAGGGATTAACCAAGAAGCCAAAGATTGAATCCATTGCTCCTGATTTCTTTTTAGAAGCTTACAAAAAACAATTGGGAGAGTTTGAAAATGTTTTATGTATTATCTCTAGCTCTAAACTTTCTGACAACTACCGCTCTGCTTTAAAAGCCAAAGAATTATTGCCTGAAAAGCAAAAGGAAAAAGTCTTTATTATTGATTCCAAAAATATCAGCGCTGGTCAATCTTTACTGATTTTAGAAGCGATTGAATTGATAAAAGAACATTTTCAAGCCAAAGAAATAGTAAATAAGCTAGAAAAAATTACTTCTCAGATAAATGTTTATGCTATTTTGGAAAATGTTAATTGGTGGAAAAAAACAGACCAATGGCTTAGACCAAAAGAAAAGCAAGAGTTTTCCTTAGCCCAAATGAAAGACGGAAGAATGGTTCCTATCGGAAAAGTTAAAACCAAAAACTTTGCTGATGCTCTTTTCCAAAGAATAGACCGCAACACGGCCAAAGACATTAAAAAAGGAAAGAGAATTAGGGCTGTAACTGCTCATGGAGACAATCCAGAGCAGGCCGAACAGCTTAAGAGTAGTCTTAAAAAATTCAAAAGAGCAGACATCTCTTTTGTAACTATTACTGATCCAGTAACCAGCATCAACGCTTGTCCAGAAAGTTTGATTGTTGGCTGGATAATGAAATAATATGAATAATATAGGTATTGTTGCTGATGAAGCAATTGATTTGCCTGAAGAAATAATAAAGGAAAATGATATTTCTATTATTCCTTTTAAATTAGATTTGCAAAAATTAGAGCAATTTCCTGGCAATATTTATAAAAAAATGGAGGCCTCGGAAAAACAAGGAGTTATTGCTTTTGTAAAAACTTCCCAACCTTCAATAAATGATTTTCTGAAAACTTTTCAAGAAAAACTAAAACATTATCAAGAAATAATTTGTTTTACCATATCTTCCAAGCTTTCAGGAACATATAATGCTGCTTTGCAAGCGCAAAAGTTATTAAGCGCTGAAATGAAAAACAGGGTTCATGTTTTTGATACTTTAAATGGCAGCGCCAGCCAAGGATTAATGGCCCTAGAAGCAATAAAACAGATAAAACAAGGCTTTAGGACGCAAGAAATAGTCAATAAACTGAACGAGGAAATAAAAAACTTTAAATTAATGGGGGCTTACCGCGAAGGCAAATGGTTAGAAGCTAGCGGCCGGATACCTCATTTTATTCAAAGAGGAGTAGAAAAAATGAAACTCCAGCCTTTGTTTGGATTAAAAGAAGGCAAAATTGCTATTATCAGCATCAAAAAGAATGTTAAAGAATTGTCAGAAACCATTTTTCAAGAGTTTGAAAAAAATACTAGAAAGATAAGAGAGTCGGGAAAGAAAATAACTGCTAGCATTACTCATGCCAACGATAAGCTTCAGGCAGATAAATTAAAAGAACTGCTGGCAAAAATCAACGTAGAAACAATTTTTTTGAACATGTTTTCTGTTCCTTTGGGGGGCCATCTTGGCCCCGGAACATTGGTCCTTGGTTATTATATCCATAATTAAAATAATAAATAAACATATATGAAAAAACCAGGTTTAATTATTGGAGACAGCTCAGCCTTGCCTCCAGAGTTGATTCAAAAATATGGAATTACTGAAATCGTTCCTTTTATAGTTGACTGGCCCGAGCAAAAAGATATTTCCAAAGATAATATTTATAAAAAGATGAAAGATGCCAAAGAACAAGGCATTAAAACCACTCCCAAAACCTCTCAGCCAGCAGTAGGTACTTTCAAAAAAGCTTACGACAACCTTTTAGCTCAAGACAAAGATGTTCTTTGTCTTACCTTAAGCTCAAAATTATCTGGGGCTTTTAATTCTGCCATTCAAGCCAAAAAACTATTTGATGAAGAAACTCAAAAAAGAATATTTATTTTAGACACTCTTAATGTTGATGTTGGCGAAGCTCTTTTAGTTATTAGGACGGCAGAATTAATAGAAAAAGGGGAGAGCACTGAAAACATTTTTCATTCTTTAGAAAGCTTGCCTTCTAAGGTTCATCTTTTTGGCATGTTGGAAAGCCCGAAATGGCTAGAGGCTGGTGGAAGAATAAGTAGTGCCGTGGCTAGAATTATGGAAAAAATGCAAGAACTAGGCATGAGGCCAATTTTAAAAGTTAAAGATGGCGAAGCTAAACCAGCTAATTTTAAAATGCAAGCCAAAGATACGGCCACTGCCCTGTTTAAAGAAGTTAAAAACTTGGTTAAAAAGAATCCTGGCCAATATCGCGCTGCTATCAGCCATGCTGACAACCTAGAAGAAGCTAAACGTTTGGAAAAAATGGTTCAGGAAAACCTTCCAGAGGTAAAAATAGAATTTATCAATGTGTCTGGTTTTGTTATCGGTGCTCACGTCGGCCCAGGCACAATTCTTATTGCTTTATTACAAGAACAAATAATATGAAATACTTTATTATCATTCTAGCTTCTTATCTCCTTGGTTCCATTCCTTTTGGACTCATCATTAACAAGCTTTTTTTTAAAGAAGATTTGCGTCAAGCTGGCTCAAAAAATATCGGCGCTTTAAATACTTTAAGAGTAGCTGGCAAGGAAAAAGGAAAATCAATAGGCCTTATTGCTTTTCTTCTTGTCTTCCTCTTAGATGGAGGCAAAGCAGTTTTGTCTGTTTATCTAGCCCAATCTTTAATCAACAATTCTTTATCCGTGGCTTTAACTGCTTTCTTTGTTGTTTTAGGCCACAACCACTCTCTTTTCCTTAAGTTTAAAGGAGGTAGGGGAGCAGCCAGCTTAATGGGTATTCTTCTTTATTTTGACTGGAAAGCATTCTTCGGCTGGATAGCTTTAATTTTCTGCTTTATGGTTTTGTTTGAAATCTTAATGGGAAGAAAGTTAAACAAAAAGTTTTTAAAACATGCTGTTTCTGACCAAGTGGCAGGAAGATTGGCTGGCGAAGTATTTGCTCTTTTTTGGCTTTATACCTATAATATATTAATCTTTTATCCCGCCCTTGCAGCCACGCCATTAATTCTTTTGGCTCACCGCGATAGGCTAGCTGAACAGATTAAAAACATTAAAAACAAAACTTATTTAAATGATTAATCAATACTTTTTTTATTTTCTTTACTTAATCTTTTCTTATCTCCTTGGTTCCATTCCTTTTGCCTATATCATTTCCCGTCTCGCTTCTGGCAAAAACATTTTAGAAATTGGCTGGAGAAAAAGTTCTAGTTCAAACGTAGTTAAAAATGTAGGAGCGTGGCCAGGCATCTTGACATTTTTTCTTGATGTTGGTAAAGGCTTTTTAGTAGTTTTTTTGGCTCAAAAATACAACTTGCCAATAGCAATTCAAGTTCTTGCTGGCTTTATGGCTATAATTGGCCACAATTGGTCAATTTTCCTTAAGTTTAATGGCGGGAGAGGATTGGGAACTTTAATTGGCGCAATCTTTGCTTTTTCTCCTACTACTTTATTCATTTTGCTTATCCCTACCATTGTTTTTACTCTCATTTGGACAGCTTCTGTTGGCACTATCCTTTCTCTAATCTTCGGCATTTTCTTTACTTTTAAAGGAGGATTAAATTACTTTGAGCCAATTGGCTGGCTTATTATTCTTTCTCTGGTCCCTATTTTTATTAAAAGATTAAGCCCGATTGAAGAAATAATAAAATCAAACAATAAAAAAGAATTGATTGAAAACCGCCTTATCTTTGACCAAGATACAGTTCCTCCTTTCAGAATAAAACTGTTTAAAAAACAATAAGCCCCCGTAGCTCAACGGATAGAGTACTGGTCTTCGGAACCAGTGGTGCGAGTTCGAATCTTGCCGGGGGCGCCTTGATTTTTTTATCTAAAACCGCTATACTCAAAAAAGCTTATGCCAAAAACCAAACAATATCTTGCCTTTTTCTTCTTTTTTTTGCTTTTTGCTCTTCCAGTTTTAGGCCAAGGATTAGTTCCTTGCGGAGGAAAAGACCAAGAACCATGCACTTTCAGCGATTTATTTGTCTTAATAAACAATGTTATTAAATTCCTGCTTTTTACTTTAATTCCTCCTATTGCTGCTCTTATCTTTGCTTTTGGCGGGATAACCATAATGAGCGCTGGCGGCGACCCTGGCAAAGTAGAAAAAGGAAAAAAGATATTAACTTATGGTATTATTGGCGTGATATTAATTTATGCTGCTTGGCTTATTGTTTACGAATTCGTAGCCTTTATTACTAAAGGACAAATGGAATGGCCTCTTTACTTTTTCCAGCAAGTTCCTTAAGCCCCGTTAGCTCAACTGGCAGAGCAGGAAGCTCTTAACTTCAAGGCTGAGGGTTCGAGTCCTTCACGGGGCACAAGAGAAAAATAATTATTAATAAAAATATGATTTCAACAACAGAAAAAGAAAAAATAATAGACAAGTTTAAAACGCACGAAAAAGACACTGGCTCAGCTGAAGTCCAGATTGCTCTTTTATCAAAAGAGATAGATAAACTTCTTGCCCACTTGCAAACCCATAAAAAGGACTTGCACTCTAAAAAAGGCTTGCTTAAAATGGTGGCTAAAAGAAGAAAACTACTTAAATATCTAGAAAAAACAGACGAAAAAAAATACAAGGACTTGGTTAAAAAACTCGGTCTCAAATCATGAAATCAGAACTCTTTAAACTAGAGCTTGATGATAAAAAAACATTAGAGGTAGAAATAAACGATCTGGCCGAAAGGGCTAATGGCTCGGTTTGGGCCAAAATGGGCAACACAATAATAATAGCCACAGCTGTAATGGCAAAAAGGGAAATTGAAGGAACTGATTTTTTCCCTTTAACCGTAAGTTATGAAGAAAAATATTATGCTGCTGGCAAAATACTAGGTTCAAGATTTTTAAAAAGAGAGTCTCGACCAAGCGAAAAAGCTATTCTTAATTCTCGACTGATTGACCGAGCGATTAGGCCTCTTTTTCCAGACAACTTCAAAAGAGAGGTTCAAGTTATTGCTACTTGTATCTCTTGGGATAATGAAAACGACCCAGCTGTTTTGGGTCTTTTTGCTACTTCTTTAGCCCTTTTGATTTCTGATATTCCCTGGAATGGACCAGTAGCCCCTATAAGAATAGGAGAAAAAACGACAATTTTTCCTAAAAAAGAAGAAAGAGAAAAGTTTGATTTGTTCTTTTCTTCTTTAAAAGATGAATCTAAAAACATTCTCTTGGTTAATATGTTAGAAGGAGAGTTTGACCAAACTCAAGAAAAAGACATTACTCAGGCCATTGAAAAAACAAAAGAATTACAAGAAAAATTGCTTACTTTTCAAGAGCGGATAGCAGTAAAAGTAGGAAAGAAAAAAATAATCTTAGAAGAAAAAGAAGAAGACGAAAAATTAGAAAAAGATGTTCAAAACTTTATTGAGGGAAGAATAGAAAAGTCTCTTCTTGATTTTGATAATTTCAAAGAAGAGTTTAAAGACTATTTAAAAAATAAATACGAAGAAGAAGAAAGAAAAGTAAGTCCCGGACTTTGTCTTTTAGACAAGGAGGGAGAGAAAGCTATTCATAATTTAGTCATTGAGAAAGGGCTAAGAATTGACGGCCGAAGGTTTGATGAAATAAGAAAGATTGAATGCAAAACCGGCCTTTTTGAAAGAATCCACGGCTCGGCTTTGTTTTGCCGAGGTCAAACAAAAGTTCTTTCTTTTCTCACCTTAGGTTCTCCAGGAGACCAAAAAATAATTGAAGAAATGGAAGTAGAGGAAAAGAAAAAGTTTATGCACCACTACAACTTTCCTCCCTATAGCGTAGGAGAGACAGGAGCAATGAAAGGACCAAACAGAAGAGAAATCGGCCATGGCATGCTGGCAGAAAAAACCTTAAAAGCAGTTCTTCCTAATCCTGAATCCTTTCCCTATACCATCAGGTTGGTTTCCGAAGTGCTTTGCTCTAACGGCTCAAGCTCAATGGCTTCAACTTGCGCCGCTTGCTTGGCAATGATGGACGGCGGAGTACCTATCAAAGAGCCAGTGGCTGGAGTGGCAATGGGCTTAATGATGGAAATGAATCAATTAAAAAACATTGAAGAAAAAAAGTACAAAATCCTTACTGATGTTCAGGGCCAAGAAGACCACTACGGAGACATGGATTTAAAAGTAGCTGGACCAAAAAATGGCATTAATGCTTTACAAATGGATTTGAAAATTAGAGGAATCACTGCTAAGATATTGGCAGAAGCATTAGAACAAGCAAAAAAAGCCAAAGCAGAGATATTAAGCAAAATGACCGAAGTTTTGCCTGAACCCAAAAAACAACTTTCTCCTTATGCGCCAAGAATATATCTAATCAAAATTAATCCAGAAAAAATTGGAGAAGTAATTGGCCCAGGAGGAAAGGTTATCAACGAAATAATTGATGCCTGTAATGTTTCTATTGATATTGAAGAAAATGGAGAAATATGCGTCACGGCAGAAAAAGAAGAATCTGCTCAAAAAGCCTTGGAATGGATAAAGAACATTGCCAGAGAAGTGACAGTAGGAGAAGTTTTCCGCGGCAAGGTAAAAAGAATTCTTGACTTCGGAGCTTTTGTAGAAATACTACCCGGCCAAGAAGGACTAGTCCACATTTCTCAACTTTCAGAAAGACGAGTAAGCAAAGTAAGCGATATAGTAAAGGTGGGAGATATTATTCCAGTAAAAGTAATATCTATTGACGAACAGGGCAGAATTAATCTATCATTAAAAGGAGCAAAGCAATATGAGTGAAGAAAACAAAGTTTTTAAATTAAATCGCGAAAAAATCCGAACTTTGAAAAAAGACTTAGCTGCTGCTGCGCAAGGAAATTTTGAAGAGCCAGAAGAAATCTGGGCTGAGGAAGAAACAGAAGAACTTATCCCTCCGCCGCCGCCAGTAGAAGAACTTTCTCCTAAAGAAACAGAATTAAAAGACACGGAAATTAAAGAAGAACCATTGCCAGTTGAAGAAAATGCTCCTGCGGCTGGAATAGAAACCCATATTACTGAAGAAAACAAACCTCTGGAAGAGACAAAAATAGAAACTCAGATTGCAGAGCAGCCTGAAATCAAGGAAGAAGTTTTGCCGGAAGAAATAAAGCTGGAAGAAAAGCTTGAGGAACAAACTCCTCCAGAACAACCTGCTCTTGAAGAAACACAACCGTTCACGCCCTCAGAACCAGAAGTAGAAGAAATAACAACAGAAGAGATAAAAGAAAGGGAAACAGAAGAAAATGCCGAAGAAAAATTGAGAAAAATTACTGACCTTACTTTTGAGATAGAAGAAAATCTGAGAAAAGTTTTGGAAGAAAAAATGCCTTTTGAAGAAAGAAAGCAAGAGATTGAAAGAGAAATTGAAAGAGCCAAAAAGAAACTAGAACTTATCGTTGAAAGAAAAAAAAGAGTAGAAGAAATAAAAAAACATATTGAAGACAAAGAGGCTATTGCTAGAGACCCAGAAGAAAAAAGACGACTAGAAAAAGAAAGGTGGAAGATTGAGGACGAAAGAAACATGATTGAAATAGAACAGAATAAAAAAGAAGACGATATCAAATCTTTAAGATTACAACTTAAAGAGTGTACCTTGGCTTTTGAAAAAGTTCTTGCTAGAGAAAAACAGCTTAATTTGGAGCTAGAGATGCTGAGAAGAGACAGAGAAAGAATAAACCTGAAAGAATCTCGTCAGAAGCTATTTCTTGAATTAGAAAAAGTAGGCCAAGAAGCTTTTGAAATCAAAGAAAAAATGATAGACAACACTAGAGAAAAAGATCAATTAGAAGAAACCCTTACTGATATTTTATTAAAAGAAAAAAACGTTGAAGAAGAAATAAAGTTGTTAGAGAAAAAAGGAGGAATGGCCATAGATAATCCCGAAGAGATTAGAAGGATAGAAGAAGAAAGAAGAGAATTAGAAAACAAAAGAAGGGCCGTTGAAGAAGAAAGATGGAAAGCTGAAGACATTTTAGCAAAAGCCGAAAAACAAAGAGCAGAATTAAGAGAAAATTATCAAGCGATATCCAATCGGGCCAAAGAAATCAAAAATGCTATTGCTGAAGCTGATGCGAAAATAGACAAGCTTGAAGAAGAGGCAGCTAATTTCAATTTGGACGACCTGGAAGTAAAAAGCAATGACGAAGAAACAGAGTCGGGAATTTAAAATAATAAGAAGAATTATAATACTAGCCGTGGTGGCAATCATCGGCTACTTTATTTTTAACCATCTATGATTACTGAAAAAGAAGTTGAACAATTAAAAATTTCCTTGCAAAACAAAAGAGAAGACCTGAAAAAAGAACTAACTAGTTTTGCCAAACAAGAGAACAATGATAATTGGCAAACTCGCTATCCCAATGTAGCCGGAGAGGGCTGGGAGGAAGAAGCCGATGAGGTAGAAGAATACGAAAACCTTTTGCCAGTAGAACATGCTTTAGAAATCAAACTAAGAGACGTTAATTTAGCTCTGGAAAAAATAGAAAAAGGAGAGTATGGAAAATGCGAAATTTGCAATAAAGAAATATCCTTAGAAAGATTGAGAGCTTTTCCTGAAGCAAGGGTTTGTAATGAATGCAATAAAAAATCCGCTCCTTAGGGCGGTTTTTTAATAACTAATTCTTGTTCCTACTGGATATTTTAAAAGAGGGTTGGCTGCTCCTCTTACTTCAAAATGCAGATGAGAGCCAGTGGAATAGCCAGTGCTTCCCATATAGCCAATAATTTCTCCTTGAGAAACCTGCTTTCCAGAATAAATATCTTTGGCAAAAGCATTCAAATGGCCGTATAAAGTAACCACACCATTAGGATGAAGAATAGTGATATAATTGCCGTAAGGCCAAACTGTTTTAACAATCTGGACCTCTCCACCAGCCGCAGCTCTAATAGGAGTTCCTAAGGAATTAGCAATATCTGCTGCATTATACTGCCTCGCTCCATTAACAATATGAGAAAAATGAGCTCTTTGAGTAATAATGCCAGTAGCAGGAGAAATGAAATAGGAATCAGGCAAAGTAACTTGAGCTACTGACCCAGTAGCAGTTGGTGATGATTTAGGCATCTTTCCGCCAGGAATAATTAAAATATCTCCCACAAAAACTTGACCCTGGCCCGATAATTTATTAAAGTCAATTATTTTCTCTGAATCAGCGCTATACTTTTTTGCTATCTTTTCCACCGTTTCTCCGCTTTCTACCATATGAAGCAATCCATCTACTGGCAAAATCATCAACTCATCTCCTTCTTTAATTGAGCTTGAGCTTAATTCATTGACCAAAAGGATAGTTTCTGTTGAAATGTTAAACTTATCGGCTATCTGATTAATAGTTTCTCCTTTTTTAACCGTGTATTTAATAATAGAATTGTCTTCTTCTTCCTCAAAGATTGAACCCATGGACTGAGAGGAAATAAAAAGAGGGGAGGAAACGGCTGTTAAAACCTTGTTCTCCCCTGTCATAATGCTGGTAATCGGCTCTTGCAAGCTTGATTCAGTATTGATAAAGTTAATTTGGCTTACTGCTTTTGTTTGACTGGTTTCTTTGTTGACAAATAGGCATAATCCAGCCAAAATCAAGCAAAAGGCCAATTTTTGATGGCTTTTCCAATAATTAACAATTGTAGTTTTGTTGAGAATAGGCCTTGTTTTATTTAAAAATAACCTTTAACGGTTTTCCTATATTTTACCCCTTCTATTGCCTATGTCAAGCTCATTATCCACAAGTAAGCCACAGGAGAAATGAAACCTAAAAAATCTCTAGGTCAGAACTTTTTAATTGATAAAAACATTGTCCAAAAGATAATCAAAACAGCTGATATCAATAAAAATGATATTGTTTTGGAAATTGGACCAGGGAAAGGAGCTTTAACCAAAGAATTGGCTAAATTAGCGAAAAAAATTATTGCCATTGAGAAAGATGAACGCCTAGCCTCTCTTTTAAAAATAGAGAATGTAGAAATTATTACTGGCGATGCTTTGAAAGATTTGCCGGAGATAAAGGGGGAATACAAGGTTGTTGCCAATATCCCTTATTACCTTACTTCTTTTTTAATCAGAAAACTGCTGGAAATGGAGAACAAGCCTCAAGAAATTGTTCTTTTGGTGCAAAAAGAAGTGGCTCAAAGAATCTGCGCTCAGCCAGGAAAAATGAATCTTTTGGCCGTAAGCGTTAATTATTATGCCAAACCAACTATTAAAGGCTTTGTTTCTAAAAATTGCTTTTGGCCTAAACCTAAGGTTGATAGCGCTATTCTTAAAATGATTCCTTTAAAAAGAAAAAAGGATGATTTTTTCTTTAAAATAGTTAAAACCAGTTTTTCCCAGCCAAGAAAGCAATTAATAAACAATCTTTCTTCTGGTTTAAAGATAAAAAAAGAAAGGACGGAATATGTTCTTAATAAATCTGGCATCAATCCTAAAAGTAGGGCTCAAGAATTAAACATTAATGATTGGTTAAAGCTTTCTTCCTATTTTGTCAAAGAAAATATAGTAAAAGAATAGGGTTTAATGGCTTTCTTAATGTCTGGATTGTAAACATAGCCATATTTAATTAAACTTTGACATTCTTGAGGACTATTTTGTCTTTTGAAAAATTGACACTGGCCATTTTCTGTTTTCAAAAGAACGCCTGTATTTTCATTTAAAGAAAAAGATAAAACGTCTCCTGTAAAATCAGGACAGGATTCTTTGAAGGTGCTTGTTTTATTAATTGTAGAAACATCACATTTTTTGTTTCTTGGATCTTTTTGGATATATTGACAATCAGCTCGATTGTAAAAAGTAACTGTAGGCGAGCCAGAAGCCAAATTTAAAACAATAATTGAAGATAAATTATTATTACCTATAGGTGGATTATTTTCTTCACCTCTTGACTGACTTAAATCAGAAATTTCTCCTAAAATCCAAGAACAAGTGCCGCGATAATCATCTTCAGAAAAAAGAATAGCGCCTAAGGTTGAACCATCGCTAGGCTGATTAATTTTAATTGATTGCGTTGTATTGTCAAAAGAACTTCCTCCCAAAAAAGCTTGACTAAACTTAATGGGTAGGGGAGCGCTTTTGTTTCCCAGTTGATAATTGGTCTTGTCATAAAGATAAATACCGGCTGTTTTCCATAAAAAAGAAATTGATGAACCCTTAGGAATAGAAACCGAAGTTCCGTTTGTTATTTCTTTTGGCACGCCTTTAAAGTATTTTTCAGCATAAATATAAATTGCAGGCAAGTCTTCTGCGCTGGAAATCCATTCAATGCCAGTAAAGTTTTGACTAGTCTCTGGAATATCCTGAGAAACCAAAACCTTGCTTCCATTCTCTTTAATTAAATAAATGCCGTCAAAAGCAACTGGCTCTGGCTCAACAATTGGCTCGGTAGCTGAAGGGTTCAAAGAGTTTAAAAGAGCATATGAACCAAAAAGGACTATCAAACCAATAAAAGCTCCAGTAATCATTCTTTTTGCGTCACTTCTTTTGGAAGTATCTCCTTGAGAAAACAGAAACTTAATACCCGCAGCTATCAAAATAACTACTGCTGCTATAATTCCAATCATTAAAGCCAAAGAAAAATAATAAACAACATAATCAGAAAAAGTAGAATCACTGGTTATGGTTCTTCCATTAATAGTTGGGTAATCGGCTAAGGCAAAAAGGGGTACTGATAAAAATAGGATTATGGCAAGAATGTTTGCTTGTTTCATATTTATTTATTGCCTACTGGAAAAATTATGTATGATTCTGGCTTAACCCCGCTCGGTCCCTGAACATAAATTGTTGATTTTGTTTTTAAGCTTGAATAACAGTTTCCTGAAGTCAAGCTGCCAACATCAAAATACTCGCAAAGATTATTCTGGTTGCCTTTTAAAACCAATCCTCCCGGCCCACTAATGCTAAAAGAAAGAACATAATCTCCGTCTTTAAAATTAGGACAGGCATTTTTAATTTTTCCCGCAGTTACAAAATTATTTATGTCCAATTTACAGGTTTTAACTTCTTCGGCTGTACTCTGCCCGCAATCGATATTGTTGTAAAAAATAATGTCTCCCAGGTCCTTAGATTCAGATACTTGATTTTGAGTAAAAAGAATAACTGAAGACAAAGTGTTTCTGCCAATAGAATTAGCTTCCCCAAGGTCTTCTCTATTCATTATTTCTAGGCTGCATCTGCCTGAATAATTAATACTATCAAAGAAAACAGCGCCATAATAAGTATCGTCTTCGTTTGCTGTTTCTGTTGCCGGCCAAATAAATTGAGAGGACTGAGCAGCATTGTCAAACCCTAAGCTGTTCATATTTTTGACACTACTAACCAGATATTCTGGGTTTTTAGTTATATCCTGCGCCTGCATTCCAATACTATCATATAAATACAATCCCGGAGAACGCCAAACGAATTTTATTGATTTAACTCCTTTTAAACTAACACCACTAGTAAACTGATAATCAGGATGACAAGTATAATCTTGACTCTTTTCATCAGAAACCTTAATGCATGTTCCTTTAAAATCTGGCTGATTGCATAAATATACTTCCTTAATAGAACAGCCAGAAAAGTTCCATCCTTTGGTTTCAAGAACCTCTCCCTCTATATCTTTCGTATCTGAGCTTATACAATCATTGGCTATCTTTCCAAGAGTAGTTCTTTTTACAATTCCTATACCTGAAGGACATTCTAATTGCTCCAGCTCTATATTTAATAAATCTGGGTTAATGCTATTTAAAATGAGAAAAGAGCTTAAAAGAACCACTAAGCCAATAACCGCGCTTGTCACTTTTTTCTTGGCTTCGCTTATCTTCGCCGGCTCTCCGCCAGCAGTCATAAAGTCAACACCAGCCAAAACCAAAACAATAAAAACCAAAACGCTTCCTAGGGCTATAGCTAAGTAGAAAAAGTAAACAACATAGCCGGCAGGTGTAGTTTCTTCAGTAATGCTCTTACCCATGATCTCAGGATATTGAGTTTCTAGGGCATAAGCATTAGAAACCAAAACAAGAGAAATAGCGAGAAGGGAAAGTAATAGTTTTTTCTTATTCATATTCAATTTATTAAAATTATTTATTCTCCTTGACAACAATAATAATTGTCTAATAAGCCGCTAATAAATCTTTGACATTTAGGACTAGCTGCAGTTCCCTCAGCGTCTTTATTGGCATAGCAAGATATCTTCTGCTCGTCAGTTAAAGAACTGCTATTAAAAGGATAGCAATTCCAATAGGTTTTAGAAGGGGGATAAGGAAAGTCTGGCAGAATAACTAAGGAGCGTAAAATCATATCTTCAATTCCTTCTTGGCAGGAAAATATTCTCTGTTTAGTTAAATCACCTTTGTTGGGAAAACTATAGCCCTGGATACAGGACTCTAGTTTAGTTCTAATTAAAGATAACTTTTCTAAAAGAGTCCAGCGGTTAACATCATCGCTCCTCAGATTCTTGCCTTGAACCAAGCCTTCCAACCTGTTATTCAAAAGCTCTATTTTCTGAAGATAGCCAGCGCCAGAAGAGTTTTCGTCTCGGCAGTTATAGTCAGTATTAATATTTTCTGGATATTTAGGATCAATAGCATCGCTATCGCTATATTTAAATATCCTACACTGCCTGTCTTTTATATCATTAACCGGACAAACATATTCAGCCTGACTATCGCTTTCTCCTCTCTTTATTCTGTTTGTATTTCTGATTTTATACAATAAAGCATAACCATCATCAATAAAATGATAGGTATTATACCCAGCCTCTACGCAATGTTTTATTGGTCCTTCATCAGTATATTCTGTAGAACACGTTCCAATATGATAATATTGAACAGGAACCATTGAGCTTCGATAAGAAGAAGGGACCCTTGAATCGCTCAAAGGAATAGCCGTAACGCTTTCCACCACATATCCTACGGGCAAAGCAACCTTTAGAGAACTGTAATAAGGGGCAGAGTCTCTTTTAATAAGGCCTTGAGGATCCTTAGGAGAACCAGGACCTTTGCAAAAAACTTCTCTCATGACAAATTCGTTAGCGCTTACCCAATGAAAGCTTCCTGGCTGGCAGTTTGGTTCATGGGCACAAGTTGTATTACAATATTTATTAATTTCATTAACCAACTCTTGGTCCACAGGCAGCTCTCCTTCACAAATAGTAACTATTTCTCCCTTGGGTTTAAGCTTAAGAATGCTTTTTTGGGTGTAATAAGCTTTTTGTCCGCCACCGCAAAGAATAGCGTCTGAAATCGGCTCTTGAACAACTGTTTCGCAACTTTCAATAGTATAATTTACAAATTTAGGAGCATTAATTGTGGAAACAATACAAACTCGAGGTAGTTTTTTAAACTCTGCTTGGCAATTCGCTTCTTGAAAATGAATAGCACAATAAGAACCCAGGTCTTCGCCTAAATAACAAAACCTAGAATTAGGATTAGTAATTAAAGCAATATTAGGGATGAGCAAGGTTCCGCTGCAAGGACAATAGGTCCAGTATTCATTGGCATTGCCTGTGGAAACAATGCTTGGACAAGATGGACAAGAACCAAAATTCTTAATCATGTCATCTTCTGGGCTAGGAATATTTTCATCAATCACTTCCACTTCTTCACAATCTTGACAACAGATACACAATGATTGAGAGTTAGCACGGCAAGCCAAACAAGAACTGCAAGAGCAAGAAGTGCAGCTTTCTGAACTAGGAACACAACGGCAATCAGAATGATTAGAACATCCCCAGGAACAATCGCATTTTTCTGGCAAAGCGCTTAATTCAATGGCTTTTTCAATTGTTTTCTGGGTTTCTGCTGATATCTGGCTTAATATGTTAATAACATCTTGAGCAAACTTCTCTGTGGCATCAACTGTTTCTCCAACAGGAATCAGCCCCTTCATCATTTCTTTTTCAATCTTTGAATTAATGGCGCATTTTTCTTGAATGCCAGATTGACTAGTGCTGTATCCTGATTGAAAATAAAAAGTAGCTCCGTCCCCATCGTAATAATAGCTTTCTACGTCCTTTTCCTTGTCTACCTTGCATATTCTTTTATCAATGAGTTTCGGTAATTTATCGTATAAAGGATCTATCAATTTTTCCTTTTCCATTAAAGCCTCTGTCAAACTGACTCTTTCCCCAGACACGCAAAGATTCTTTGAGTCTCCGTTTTTGTAACCAGTGCAATTAAACTCTCGGCAGTATTTGACTGGATTGTAAGAATAACTACTATTAGTGTTCTTAAAAGAATTGGCTACGGTTTTTTTATAAGCATCACCAGCTTGAATAGCTTGAAACTCAGCTAAAGACAATCTTTCTCCATAAGGAGACTTCATCATTGTTTCTGCTTTTTCTAAATCAGTTAAATGGTTTTGGAAGTATGTTTTAAAAGAATCGAGTCTTTGCTTAGCTATAGTAAGAGTTAAAAACTTATACTCATTTTCTTTAAAGTATTTCGTAAAATCGCAGTTATCTTCAGTCGCTCCAGGGACATTATAGCCCGTACCATTAACCCTAAGCTTAATTTCATTTCTGGCACAGTCTATTTTATCTCTTGTTGCTCCACAAGGGTCTCTGCTTTTATCATTAAGGTCTTGGCAGCCTGCATCAGGAGAATAATAGGCCCTGCCGCAGCAAGAACAATGGTCCTTACAACAAGTACTGCACTCGCCACAACTATAGGTTTTACATTGATAGCATTCCTCTCCAGGACAATAGAATCTCGGTTTCCAAACATCGCAAGACTGACAGCTACAACCACTGGAAATCGCTTCCTTCATTTCTTCAATTGGTCCGGTTTTTGATGGAGTATTACATAAATAATTGCCTCCATTAATATCTTTTATCTTTTTTATTAAAGCTTTATTTAACTCTGACAAACAATAATACATATCCACTCCTTTCAACAGGTCTTGCTCGTCTATTTTTTTATCACCATTACGGTCAATAGTATCTCCGTTTTCGTCGTAAGCATAACAAAGTTCTTCAGTAACATCGTTATAGATTCTTTCAGACGAGTTAGCGGCTAAGATGCTTTCTAAGATAGTGCCTAAAGGAATTTCTTCAAATTCAGAAAGGGGAATGGTCTCTTCTTCTGGCTCTGGTCCTTTTACTATTTTATGAATAGTCTCCAATGGCTTAATGTCTATTACCGCTAAATCAGGGCTAATAGCAGTAAGAATAAGATAAGAGCCTAAAAGGATAATCAAGCCGATAAAAACGCTTTTAATCTTTTCTTTAGCAGTAGAAACTAAAGCTACATCTCCTCTGGCTAAAAGAATATTAACTCCTTGAAAGGTCATCACAAAAACAGCGGCAATGATACCGACAATAATTACTACATTGAAGATGTATTTTATAAACTCTGCTGGAGAAGTACTTTGAGTGGGCTGGGTTCCGCCTATGACTGGATACTCTGTTTCTAGGGCTAAAGCCAAAAAAGGAATAAGGAAAAGGAGAAAAATAAAAAGAATTTTGTTTTTATTCATTTTAATCTTCTTTTAAGGTTAAATAAGTAATAACAGTGACCATGGGCAAAGCGCCAAGATAAGGGACAATCTCTATCCCCATTCCTGCTAAAAAACGTACCAGCCTTTTTCTTTGCGCTTTAAAATTAACTGTTTTCCCTTCTCTTAAAAACATCCAGCCTCCGATTGTAATTGTGCTGATAAGGTCAAGAATACCAACATCATCTAAAGCAAAACAAAGAAGAATTATTTCTATTAAATCTATCAATCCAGCCCAAGAAAGCATAAGCACTGTTTCTGGACTAAGGTCAAGACTCTTTGACATAAATATATTGCATGTAAAATAAAATAATGGTATAATAATTATACCACAAAAAATAATAAGGGCAAACTATGAAATCTTCAACTAAAAAAATACTTATTATTTCCTTTTGCTTAATAATTGTTCTTATCCCTATTTTGGCAAAAGCCCAAGTTATAACCTACATTAACCTAGTTAGCAAACTGTCTGATATGCTGCGCGACATGGGAGCAGGGGGAGAAGGAGCAAACAACGAATCATCTCTTAGTCTTGGTTCTGTAATTATAGCTGCCCTCACCCTCCTTGCTTCTTCTATAGCTCAGGGCATATTAAGCATTGGCCAATCACTTCTAAATTGGGTGATTAGTCCTGACTTTATGGGCACAGTTATCCAAAACAATCCAATTGTTCAGAGCGGATGGGGAACGACTAGAGATTTGGCTAATGTTGTTTTAATTTTTGGCTTAGTAGCCATTGCTATCAGTATTATTGTCGGCTATCAAGAAACCAAAGCAAAAAAAGCTTTAATTAACTTTGTCCTTATAGCTATTTTAATTAATTTCACTCCAGTATTTTGCGGCATAATTATTGATTTTGCTGATAAAATTATGGGCTTGTTCTTAACTGGAGATATTAGCAATAATTTAACAGAAACAATTACTGAAGGGCTAATTTCTAATTCTTTTTCCTTGAGTAATCCTGTGGTTCCAATAGCTTATCTTTTGTTCGCTATTCTTTCTGCTGTAATATACTTTCTTTATGCTTTTTTATTCATAGCTAGACATATTGTTTTATGGTTCTTAGTTATAGTTTCTCCGATTGCTTTTGCCAGCAAGGTTCTTCCTCAAAGTAAATATATTAAAGCTGTTTTTCCAAGTATCACCTATTGGGATGATTGGTGGAAAACTTTCTTACAATGGGTAGTTATTGGCATTCCAGCTGCTTTTTTTATCTATTTATCAGAGAAAATAATGTTCAGCGGTTCATTTGTCTCCACACCAACAGGAAGCTTAGGGGCAGTAGGCAGTCTTTTTACTTTGATAATTCCCCTTGCTTTTCTTATCATCGGCTTTTTTATTACTATTTCTTCTGGCGGCCAAATAGGAGAAATGGCAACTGGTTACGGAAGACAAGCTGCTGGTAGACTAGCTGCTGCTGGAACAGGATTTGTTACAGGAGCTTACACAGGAGCTAAAACTCAAGCTGATTTAAAGAAAGACGAAGGGCGGGCGACAAGGGCTGCTTATTCTTTAGCCGGAGGATTGTATGGAGGGGTAAAAACTGGGGCTACTGAAGCCTTAAACGCCAAGGTTAATGAAAAAGAAAAAATAACAACAGTAGGCGGATTAATGAATGTAGTAAAGGCTCCTTTAGAACAAGAAGAGGTCAAGCAATGGGCAACTAGAGCCAAAGAAGTTCTAACCATTGAAAAACCTGGCACAGCAGAAACTATGAGAAAAAAACAATTTGAAGAATTCAAAGCACCGATGGAAAAATTAAAGACCGACCAAGTTAGAGAAATAGCCAATTCTGTTGCCTACACCCCGGAAGGAAAGATAAAGAAATACCAGGCCACGCAGGTATTGATGGAGAAAAAAGAACTTAATGATAAAGAAATAGAAGCTTTAACAAAAAACACTAAAGAAGCTGAACAATATGGTTTCAACGTTAAAGACTTGGCTAAATTCGTGCCTGACAAAGCTGCAGAATTAACTGGCGGTAAAAAAACAACAGCAGACATTATGGCTGGCATGAGTCCCAAAGAAAAACAGGAGAAGATAAGGCCGATATCTCTAACTAATCTTGTTGTAAGGGCAAACTTATCTGACAAAGATTTAAAATACATTGATGAAAGAGGAACCCAAGAACAAAGAAACACCCTTCAAGACGCTTCAGCTTTCAAAGATTTTGATTTTGAAAAACACGTTAAACCTCTTGACCAAAAACAAATTGAGAACTTATTCAAAAACATGAATAACGAACAAAAACAATCCTTCAAAGATAACAATAAATGGATAGCTCAGGCTGACGCTGAACTAACCAGGCTGGAAAAATTAATGAAAGAAGGCAGTGATCAAGAAAAAATAGAGGCACGAAAAAATAATGAACAATTAGCCAAAAAATTAGATATTATTTACAGAACCATACATGAAGAAGATTAAACCATCAACAGAAACATTAAATTTCATAGAAGAATTAGTGGTCCAATATGACCTAGAAAAGAATCTCGTGGAGAACGATCCTCTTTTGAAGGAGTGGTTAGAGTCAGCCACAACGCCGGAAAAAAAAAGAGTAGTAAAATTTTTAAAAAGCAAAAAGATAAAAGAATATCTTGCCCTGAAAAAACCTTTAGAAGAAATATCAGCTTCCATAGCAATTGCCAAGGTAGTAGAAAAACTTATAAACAAAGAAATAACTTTTGATGAACTGGAAAAAGAATTAAAATTATCTTTGGGGAAGCTAAATATAAATCAAAAGATAATTGAAGAAATTGCTAAAAGGATTGCAGACAATGAAAATGTGATAAAAGATATGACAGAAGAGAACATTGAAGAGGAAGAAGAATACTTTCCCGAGGAACAAAAAGAAAAACAAAAAGGAATAGCTCAAGAATTAATGTAAAAAAATACTCGGACTATTCTTTGTGTCCGAGCTCTTTTTTAATTTTCTCTAATGTTTCTCTTGCTCCCTCTCTTTTATCTTTCTTCTTGTTCTCTTCTCCTGACTTTCCTTGAAGCTGAAGTTGGTTTCTAGCCATCTCAACTCCAGCGACAATTTCTGCTAGCCTGCTGGTGGTATCACTACTGCCTTCTCCTTCTTTGCAAGAAGTTATGAACTCAAATCTTCCTTTTTGAGTAAAACCAAGCCTCCTCTTGGCAAAATCATAAGCTTCTTTTAGAGAAGTTTCGTAGGTCTGCTCAAAAAGCTTTGGATCTTTTCTGTATTCTTCTTGCAAAACTTCAATGCTTTTTCCTGTAGAGACCTTGAGGGCCTCTAAAACAATTCCGGCAAGTTCCTGGCCAGCCCTATAGGCCTCTGCCTTAGCCTTGGTCTCTATCGCCTCTCTTTCTCGCTTAGCTCTCATCTCTAAAAGCGTTGCCTCTATGTCCTCTTTTCGGGAAGGAAAAATCTGCATTAATTTTATTCTATTTACCTTCACCCCAAACTTTTCTTCAAAGACATTAAGGTCTGTGCGTATTCTTTCAACAATTTCTTGGTCAACCGTTTTAACAATTCCTTTTTCTCCAGCCTCTTTACGGCTAACTAGGTCTAAATAAAGATTCTGGCCAATATATCTTCTTATCTCTCCTTCGGCTAGGTTTAACAAAGCCCTATACCACCTCTCTATGCCAAAAAGGGCTTTATACGGATTTCTAACTTGAATCTCTGTCGCCAGTTCAATGTTCAAAGGCATACGGTCTTTATCTTCCATGCCCTGATAAGCAATATCGTAGACATAGGGCTTGAGTAAAACCCTGGAGAGCTCTTCTGTTTTAGAGACGCGATTTCCGCCTTCATCTCTCTTTGACCAGGTCATCTTGTACTTATACACTCTTTTAAATGGCCAAGCATATAGTCCCATACCAAAGAACTTTTTCGGCTTTTTTATCCACCTTATTATGTCCCAACCTTTTTCTTCTTGCTTTTCTCCAGGAAATACTATGTTCCAATTAGAATCAAAGTAAGCATCGCCATATTGTAGGTCAGCGCCAGCGAATGCTTTGCCACTCCAAGCGAAAACAATTGCATATCCTTCTTCAATAAAATAACCAATTACATTATTTTTCGCCCAATAGAAGTAGAGGACAAGGGGAATGAACAGAACTGTCCATAAATAGAAGGGCCACGCTGGGATATAAGATATCCACGGAATCCATGGCCATAGTCTGTACGCTATGCTTACAGCCACAAGAGGGCCGATAATAAGAAGCAGTCCATTAATGAAGACTCCTGTTTCATCATTCTTGCTCTGCTCAACATTCTTTTTTGTCTTTTCTGTCATTTTTCTCTCCTTTTTTAATTTTTAAGTTGCATGCCTTTTATTAAAGGCAATTTAATAATAAACTAATTTGAGTAATTTGTCAATAGCAAGCACTTGAACCTTTCCTGCCTTTTATGATAAAATATATTAACTTTTAGTTTATGGAACAAGAATACGATAAAGAATTCTTTTGGAAAACTTATGAAAAACTACCCGAGGACTTGAAAGAGGCCGTGTTTTCAGAAAAAAACAATCAGACATTGGAAAAGATTTGTGCGGAAATGGGGCTAGACGAAGAAAAAACTTCTCTTGTTGCCAAATATACTGGCCGCGTTCTAATGGGCTTACTTCCTTTAAAAGAATTTCCCATTACCCTGGAATTAGAACTGAACGTTGATGAACAAACCGCCAACAAATTAGCCAGAGAAATTAATCTTGCTATTTTTAAAGACGCCAGAGTTTCTTTAGATAAACTTCACGGAGAAAAAGAAGGACACATTTCTAACGAAAAAGATGCAAATATTAAAAAAAATGATATAATAAAGGGAGGGGAAAGTTATCCTCAAGACCCCTACCGAGAATCTTTATAATTATGCAATTTCAAATTCCTCAATTCATAGAACATGACCCTAAAATCCTTGGTCCTTTTACTACCAAACAAAGTATTTATGTTGGTCTAGCTTTAGGAGTTTGTTTTTTCTTGTATTTCAGCTTAGGAAAAAGTAATTTCTTTTTATACATTATTGTCTGCGGCACTATTTTCGGGCTAGCTTTAGCTCTAGCCTTTTGGAAAGTAGAAGGATTAAGCATCGTTGATGTCTCCAAAAACTTTCTCAATTACACTGCTAATAGCAAAGTTTACAAATGGGACAGAAAAGAATCGCCGGTTTTTCTTCCTGTTAAAACATCTAAGAAAGCGCCGGAGAAAGAAAAAGAAGAGAAAACAAACTTAAAACTTAAACCGAGCGGAAAAATTGAAGCTTTGAATAAAAAAATGTTTTTTGAAAAATAATGCCAACACCATCTCAACAATTCATACCAATTGACCAAATCCGGGAAGGAGTAATGATAATGAAAGATAAGTCCTTAAAAGGCGTTCTTTTGGTATCTTCCATTAACTTTGCTTTAAAGTCAGGAGAAGAACAAGAAGCTATTATCTTCAACTTCCAAAATTTTCTTAATTCTTTGGATTTTTCCTGTCAAATAATCGTCAACTCTAGAAAAGTCAATATCACTGGCTACATAGAAAAAATTAAAAAACTGGAAGACGAACAAAAAAATGAATTGCTTAAAATCCAAACCGCTGATTATAGAAGGTTTATTGAAGAATTAGTGGCTGGGGGCTCAATTATGAATAAAAACTTCTACATTGCTGTCCCTTATTATCCTTTAGTGGAATTGGCTAGTTTGCCTGGCGGGGGAGGAAAGGAAAAAACAGCCGGCTCTTTAACCGAGCAAGGCTTCCAAACAGGCAAATACCAGCTCTGGCAAAGAATGGAATATGTTTCTGTTGGATTAAGAAGGTGTGGTTTAAAATCAGTAGCTTTGGGGACAGAAGAACTAATTGAGCTTTTATGGAGCCTTCACCACCCTAAACAAGCTGAATTAGGATATTATCCTGAATTGCCCCCAGAAATAATTACTTAAATATGGCTTTATTTAAAAAAGAAAACAAAAAAATAGAACAAGAAAAATTGTTTGAGAAAGAAGTTACTGGTGCTAAGGACATTGTTGCCCCACCGGCTATTGAAATTAACCAAAACTATGTCAGGATTGAAGAAAAATTTTCCAAAACATACTTTGTCTTTTCCTATCCCCGCTATTTAACCATGGGCTGGTTAGCTCCGATTATCAACATGGACGCTCCTTTTGATTTATCTTTTTTCTTTCACCCCATTGAAACTGGAACCATCTTAAGACAATTAAGAAAAAGCGTAACTGAAGTACAGTCAGAAATAATTGAAAGGCAAGAAAAAGGATTAATTAGAGACCCGGCTCTAGAGACCGCTTATCAAGATTTGGAAGATTTAAGAGATAAGCTTCAAACAGCCCAAGAAAAAATGTTTAAGTTCGGCTTATACATCACTATTTATGCTGATAATAAAAAAGACTTGGAAATAATTGAAACAAACTTAAGGTCAGTTTTAGAGTCAAGATTAGTTTACATAAAACCTGCCTTGCTCCAACAAAAAGAAGGGCTATTATCCTGTTTTCCTTACGGCATGGATTTACTTCAAATCCATAATACTTTAAACACTGGCCCGCTTTCCAGCTTATTTCCTTTTATCTCTTTTGATTTAAGTTCTAATGAAGGAATTCTGTTTGGTATCAATAAACACAATAGCTCTTTAATTCTTTTTGACCGCTTTAGTTTGGAAAACGCCAATATGGTTATTTTTGCTAAATCAGGGTCTGGTAAATCTTATGCTATAAAACTAGAATTGCTTAGGTCTCTGATGCTAGGGATAGATTGTATTGTCATTGACCCAGAGAATGAATACAAACCGCTGGTTGACGCTGTCGGCGGTTCTTTTTTTAAAATATCTTTAAGCTCTGAAAGCCATATCAATCCTTTTGATTTACCTGAACCTAGAGAAGACGAAACACCAGAAGATGTGCTAAGAAGCAGTATTGTTAACTTAGTTGGTTTAATGAGAATAATGCTTGGCGGAATGACTCCTGAAGAAGATGCGATTATGGACAGAGCAATTATGGAGACCTATGCTGCTAAAGACATCACGCCATATTCTGACCCTAAAAAATGGAAAGAAAACATTCCTATTCTTTCTGATTTGGAATCTGTTTTGGAAACAATGCAAGGAGCAGAATCTTTAGTAGAAAGACTGAGAAAATATACTAAAGGCACTTTTTCTTCTTTCTTTAATAGCCCCTCCAATATCTCCATGGATAAATCATTGGTTATTTTTGGCATCAGAGACATGGAAGATGACTTAAGACCAATCGCTATGTTTATTGTTATGAGATATATCTGGAACAGTATTAGAGTAAGCTTGAAAAAAAGAATTCTAGTGGTTGATGAAGCTTGGTGGATGATGAAAGAAGCAGACGGCGCCTCTTTTCTCTACGGCATTTGCAAGCGGGCGAGAAAATACTGGCTAGGGGTAACTACTATTACTCAAGATGTTTCTGATTTTATTAGTTCAGAATACGGCAAGCCAATTATTACCAACTCTTCTCTTCAACTTTTGCTCAAACAAAGCCCGGCAGCTATTGATCTTGTCCAAAAAACATTTAATCTAACTGACCAAGAAAAATACCTGCTCTTGGAAAGCCCGGTAGGAGAAGGTATCTTTTTTGCTGGCCAAAAACACGTAGCCATTAGTATTGTTGCTTCTTACACCGAAGACCAAATAATCACCACTTCTCCTGAAGAAATAATTAAGATAAGAGAGGCGAAAAAATACAGCCAAGAGAATGTTTAATTTAAGGGCGTAATAATAATTTTTCTGTTTTCCCCTTCTCCTTGGCTTTCCACTTTGACATCAGTTCTTTTTGACAGCTCTAAATAAACTATTCTTCTATCAAAAGCTGCGGCCAAAGGCAATTCTTTTTTTTCTTTTTGGCTTACTGCCTCATCAGCAGTACTTTGAGCTAGCTCTCGGATATAGTCTTCTTTGTATTTTTTGTAATCGTCAATGTCTAAATTTAAAAAAAGCTCTTCGTTCGTTTTTCTTTTAAGAATCTTTCTCAAAAGCAACTGAATGTCAGACAAAACCAACCCTTGCTTGCCAATAAAGATATTGGCTTCTTTAGTTTTTAAATTAACTGTTAAAACTTCTCGGTCGTCAATTTGGCTTAAAGATATTTTTTTAATCTCTACTTCTGAACCAACTCGTTCAAAAAATTCCTTAATTATTTCCTCTATTTTTTCTAATAGTTCTTTTTCGTTCATATTTTTTTATTAAACACTTGTTTTTGCTGAATAATACTTAGAATTGTAGTCAATACCCAATAAAGAGCAATAGCTGAGGGCAGGGAAAAAAGAACAAAAAAAGTAAAAGCAGGAATGAAAAAAGTGGTTTGTTTTTGGATCATTTGGGAAACTTGCTCCATTTGGTCTTGGCTTTGTTCTCGTTTTACTTGAGGCGTAGTTCCTTTGGCCTGAATATATTGAGCAATGGCAGTAATTAAAGCCAAAGGAATGTTGGGGTTGGCCAAATTAATACCTAAAAAATATGGATTAATTGTTGTTGGCAGAGGGACAAAAGAATAAATTAAACCGCTTATCATTTCCAAGCTTAAGCCGTTTTGAAAAACCTTGAAAAGAGCCCAAAGAACAGGCAACTGGATAAGGAGAAGAAAAATTCCGGAAAAAGGATTAAACTTGGTTTCCTGATAAAGCTTTAACAATTCTCGCCCTTGTTTTTCGGCATCTTTAAACTTATTCTGAATCTCTTTTATTTTTGGCTGCATTTCAGCCATCATTTTTTGAGATTCTAATGCTTTTTTATTAAGTGGATTAAGAAGGGCTTTAATTAATAAAGTAAGGATGATAATGGCTAAGCCAAAATTACCAACCAGACCATAAAACCAAATCAAAAGGTTTAATATAGGTTGATAAAGGACAGTGTTAAAAATGGAAGAAAAAAATTCAAACATTGTTTATCTTTTTAAAAGTTTTCTGTATCTCTTCTTTTATCTCTTCAAAGCTTTTTTCTTTTATTTTTGGCAAAGCAATAATAACTATATCTGTTCCTTTTTTAAGCGAGTCCAAAGAACTTCTTACCGCTTCTTTCATACGCCTTCTTGCCTTGTTTCTTTCCACTGCTTTAGGAGAAACTTTTTTGCTTACAATAAAACCTATTCTGGGCTCCGGCTCTTTGGTTTTTAAGACTTTGAAATACATAACCGACCCCCTGATATTTTCTCCTTGCTTTAAAACTTTTTCAAAATCTTTCTTTTTCTTTAATCTATTCTTTAAGGGCAGCATTATGCTAAACCGTAAGCTTTGCTCTTTTTTTAGCTCTTCTTCTCTTCAAAATCTTTCTTCCGCTTGCAGTTTTAGAGCGTTTAATAAAACCATGGGTTGTTTTCCTTTTTTTCTTTTTTGGCCTATAAGTTGTAATTCTCATAATTTTTGGCTTTTAATTTAATGTTTTAAATATAACAGAAAAACGCTAGTCGGTCAATGAAAAAAATTCTTCCACCTTATTAACATTTTATCCACCCCTTTTTCACCTTGCCTTTAAAGCCCTTGATTTTTCAAGGCTTTTTGCCTTTCTTGACTTTATTTAATATAATAGAGGCAAGAATTATGGATTTAGAAAAACTTTGGCAATCTGTGTTAGCTCAAATACAACTGGACATCTCTCCAGCCAATTTTGCTACTTGGTTTGCTAATACTAAAATTTTATCTTTTGAAAACGACGTTATTTCTGTCTCTACCCCTAATTCCTTTTCTAAAGAATGGCTAGAACAAAAATACGGAAAAGATATTTTAAAAATATTACAATCTCTTGATGAAAACATCAAAAATGTTTCTTTTGTTGTTGACCCCAAAAAAACAAAAAGCCCGCTTGGAAAAAAAGGTTTCAAAAACAGCAAAGAAGAAACTTCAACCGAACAGTTGGGCTTCAAGGAGCTAGAGATCAATAAAGAAACCAATCTTAATCCTCGTTATATATTTGATAATTTTATTGTTGGGCCTTTTAATGAATTAGCCTTTGCCGCCGCTATGGCAGTAGTAGAAGAGCCGGGTAAAAATTACAATCCTTTGTTTGTTTACGGAGGAGTTGGCTTGGGGAAAACCCACCTTGTCCAAGCTATCGGCAATAAAATAAAAGAAGACTCTCCAGAAAAAAAGGTAAAATATCTTCCCGCAGAAAAACTTATTTCCATTATTGTTAATTCCATTAAAAAAAATAGCGTTGAAGAATTAAAAAAAACATTAAGAGAGCTTGATGTTTTAATTGTTGACGATATCCAATTTATTGCCGGTAAAGACAAAACGCAGGAAGAATTCTTTCACACCTTCAATTCTTTGTATCAAAAAAACAAACAGATAATTTTGTCTTCAGATAGGCACCCCAATGCGATTCCTGCCATTACTGAAAGATTAAAGTCTAGATTCAAGGGAGGAATGATCGCTGATATCTCTTCACCTGATTTTGAAACTAGAGTAGCTATTTTAAAGCAGAAAGGAGAAGAAAAAGGGGTTGATTTACCGAAAGAAATTATAGAATTCATTGCCAATAATATCCAAAGAAATATTAGAGAATTAGAAAGCGCTCTTAATCGCTTAATAATTTTCAAAAAAGCAAATAATAAAAATCCGACCCTGGAAGACACGAAAAAGCTTTTAAAAACCATTATTGTTTCTCCGTCAAAAATTACTAATCCCAAGAAAATAATCCAAGCAGTAACTGAGTTTTATGACATTCCTAACGGAACAATGTTTTTTACTTCAAGAAAAAAAGAGTTTTCCAAACCAAGACAAGTGGCAATGTTTCTTTTAAAAAAAGAGTTAAAGCTTTCTTATTCTGAAATAGGGAGGAAATTTGGAGGAAAAGACCACACCACTGTAATTCATGCTTGCCAATTGATTGAAAAAACAGCTGAAGAAGATGAAAAAATACACCAAGAAATAGAGTTAATTTTACAAAGAGTTTATAGCAGTTAAAGTGTTAATAAATAGGGGAAAGAAAAAATTGAAAAATATCATTTGAAAAATAATCTCTGTTTTTCCCCAGATATTCCAGATGAAATAACAATGAAATTTATTGAAAACATTAAAAATATTTGATTTATCCACCAAAAAGCAATAATATATAATAATAAAGAGATAAAAATAATTTAATTAATAATAATATGAACTTCACAATTTTAACTAAAGAATTAAAAAAAGGAATAAGTATTGCCGAAAGAGTAACTGGCAAAAATCTGACCCTGCCAGTATTGGAAAATGTTTTAATTGAAGCTTTACCTAATTTTTTAAAAATATCAGCTACTGATTTAGAGTTAGGTATTCAGTGGTGGGGAATGTGTAAAACAGAGAAAGAAGGAAAAATTGTTGTT
This sequence comes from uncultured Candidatus Saccharibacteria bacterium, assembly GCA_964586365.1. Taxonomy (GTDB): domain Bacteria; phylum Patescibacteriota; class Minisyncoccia; order Minisyncoccales; family Minisyncoccaceae; genus Microsyncoccus. The sequence continues at coordinate 17,168 of CAZPGI010000001.1, read as the reverse complement.
CCTGCCAAGCTTTTAAGTCAAATAGCCAGTTCTTTAACTGAAGAAAAAATCAACATCAAAGAAAAGAGTAATACTTTAATAATTGAAGCAAAAAACTATAAAACCCAAATTAAAGGGTTTAATTCTGACGAGTTTCCTATTATTCCTACTTTTTCTAAAGATGTTTTTATTGAAGTAGAGTTAAAGAAAATGAAAGAAGGGATAATAAGCGTGGTGGATATGGTAAGTTCTTCTCAAATAAAACCAGAAATAACAGGAATTTACTTTTCTTTTGGTAAAGAAACAATAAAGCTGGTTGCTACCGATAGCTTTAGATTAGCGGAAAAAACAATTACTCTGAAGCAAGGGTATAAAAATATATTTAAAGGAGAAGTGAATTTTATTCTTCCTCAAAGAGCAGCCAAGGAGTTGATTAATATAATTAACGACGAAGAAGAAAAAGTTTTAAGAATATATTTATCCGAATCCCAGGTTTTATTTGAAACCTTTTTATCAACCGTAGACCATCCAGAAATAAACTTAATTTCTAGGCAAATAGAAGGAGAGTATCCTTCTTACCAAGAAATAATTCCTAAAGAAGGAAAAACAAAAATTATTCTTAATAAAGATGAGTTTTTAAAACAAATTAAAACAGCTGGTATTTTTGGAGGCAGAACCAATGAAGTTATTTTGAAGATAGCGGCCCAAGAAAAAGAAATAGAGATTTTCAGTCAAGATGCAGATATTGGTGAAGCCAATTTAACCATTCCAGCTAAAATAGAAGGTAATTCTTTAAAAGTATCATTTAATTGGAAGTTTTTGGCTGATGGTTTGGCGAATATAAAAAGCTCAGAAATATCTTTTGAGTTTCAAGGAGATGATGGCCCAGCAGTTATTAGGCCAGTAGGAGATTCTAGTTACCTTTATGTAGTAATGCCAATTAAGATCTAGAATAGAGCTCAATAGCTTTTTCCATTACTTTTCTCCAAATAGGGCCAGCTGAAGATTCTCCTACGGCGCCAACCATAGGAGTGTTATCATTATTGCCGCTCCAGACACCAACACAAACATAAGGAGTGTAGCCGATTGTCCAACCATCAACATTGTCATTAGTAGTTCCTGTTTTAACTGCTACTTTAGGGTTATCAAATCTTAAGTTTGAGTTCCAACCAAAGATAGGGGCTCGAGCAGCGTTGTCTGAAAGTATGTCTGTTATTAAATTACAGACGCTAGTTTCTAACACTTTTCTAGGTGTTTTTTTGTTTTCATAGACTATATTTCCTTGACTGTCTTCAATTCTAAGAATAGGGGAAGGTTCTATTCTGTAGCCATTGTTGGCAAAAACGCTGTAAGCAGAGACCATGTCTATTAATTTTACTTCTCCTCCTCCTAAAACCAAGGAAAGACCATAGTGGCTTATGTCTTTATCTAAAGTAGTAATGCCCATTTTTTTAGCTAGAGCAATGCTATCTTCCAGACCAGCTAAATCCCTTAAAACCTTAACTGCTGGTATGTTTAAAGATTGAGCCAAGGCGCTTCTTAAAGTTACTGGGCCACGGAATAAATAATCATAATTATGAGGAATATATGGATTAGAAGGAGTGCCGAAATTAGTTGGTTCGTCAACTACTATAGTTAAATCATTATATCCTTTTCTAAAAGCTTCAGCGTAAACAAAAGGCTTGAAAGAAGAGCCAGGCATTCTTTTGCCCTGAGTGGCAACATTAAAACTGGGGACAAACTTGCAACTAGTGGCTGGGTCGCATCCTTTAGGCAGAGGCTCTCCCCAAGGATCAGCTGAACCAACCATGGCCAGTATTTCTCCTGTTTGCGGGTCAATGGCTACTAAAGCTGAGTTATAGGCATTGTAGTTTATTCTATTTTTCTCTACCTGTTCTTTTAAGGTTGTTTCAGCGAATTGTTGGAGCTCCCAGTCCAGCGTAGTATATATTTTTAATCCTTTAATCTCTAAAAAATCAGAACCATAAGTTTCTTCTAGTTGTTGTTTTACAAACTCAACAAAGTGCACAGCTTGAGTTTTAGGCAGTTTATTAAAAGTAAGCTCTTCTTTTTGAGCTGCTTCTTTCTCTTCTTTATTAATATATCCTTCTTTTTCCATTCTTTCCAAAACAACATTATTCTTTCTTTCTAATAATTCATCAAGATGCTTTCCATAAGGGGAATAATAGCTGGGAGATTGAATAACGGCGGCAAGAAGAGCAGCTTCAGCCAAATCAATGTCTTTGATCGGCTTTTGGAAATAAGTTAAAGAAGCTTCTTGAGCGCCATAAATATTTACTCCAAAAGGAACTTGATTAAGATACCATTCTAAAATCTGGTCTTTGGAGTAACGTCTGTCTAGCTCAAGAGAAAGAACAATCTCTTTGACCTTTCTTTCAATTGACTTGTCTAAAGTAAGAAAAGTAGAGCGGATAAGCTGTTGAGTAATAGTTGAGCCACCTTGATTTAAGCTTTTGGAAGCAAAATTATTTTTAATTGACCTTAAAATACCTTTAAAATCTATTCCGTGATGTTGATAGAAATTGCTATCTTCAGTGGCGATAACAGCATTTTTCAAAGAATCAGGAATATCAGATAATGGCACATAAGTTCTTTTCTCTTCTCCGTAAACATTGGATAAAACTATTTCTCCTTTTCTGTCATAAATCTTAGTTGATTGATTTATTTCGCTTTCAGTAAATACTTCTGGCCGAGGAAGGTCTTTGACGAAATAAAGGAAAACAGCCAAACAAAAAAGCAGACAAAAGCCAATTGCCGCAAAAATGATTCTTATCGGTTTCCATTTCTTTTCTTTCATGCTTCAATGCTATCATTTTTAAAGGTTTTTTCAAGATTGATTGTTGCTTGACCAAGCAAGGTTTAAATTATACAATAAAAGCATATGAAAATTGATACTAACCCAAAAAAGATAAAAGAAATATTAAGCAGGGGAACAGAAGATATTATTGATAAGAAGCATTTGGAAAAAGCTTTGCTTTCAGGCAAAAGGCTTAATATTAAATTAGGCATTGACCCTACTGGCCCAAAGATTCATTTAGGCCGGGCAACCCAATTATTGAAACTAAGAGACTTTCAAGAGCTAGGACATAAGATTATTTTGATTATTGGTGATTTTACAGCCATGGTTGGCGATGCTTCTGATAAAACAGCGATGAGAAAAGCCTTAACTTCTGAAGAGATAAAACAAAACATGAAGGATTATTTACCTCAAATCGGCAGAATTCTTGACTTAAAGAAAACTGAAGTGAGGTATAACAGCGAATGGCTGGGAAAGCTGAAAATTGAAGAATTAATAGGAATCTGTATGCATTTTACTGCTCAGCAAATGATTCAAAGAAGAAATTTTAAAGAAAGATGGGAGCAAGGAAAGGAGATAGGATTACATGAATTGCTTTATCCAATTTTTCAAGGCTATGACTCGGTAGCTATAAAAGCAGACTTAGAGATAGGTGGTTTTGACCAGCTTTTTAATTTAAAAGTTGGTCGGGAGATGCAAAAAATGTTTAATCAAGAACCGCAAGATATTATGGCTTTAAAAATGATTTATGGCTTAGACGGCAGGAAAATGTCCACCTCTTGGGGCAATGTCATTAACATTTTAGATGAGCCAAAAGAAATGTTTGGCAAAATAATGTCTTTAAAAGATGAATTAGTTAGGGAATACTTTGAATGTTGTACTCGTTTTCCTTTGAAAAAGATAAATAAAAAAATTCATCCTAAAGAATTAAAGAAAATGTTAGCCCGAGAAATAGTAGCTGCTTTTCATTCTCCGCAAGAAGCAGTTAAGGCAGAAGAAGAGTTTGAAAGGATATTTGAAAAGAAAAAATTACCTTCAGCAATTAAGGAAAAGAAAATTAAAGAAAAGGAAATAAATATCCTGGATTTATTAGTTGCTGTTAGTTTTGCTAAATCAAAAGCAGAAGCTAAGAGGTTAATAGAGCAAGGAGGAATAAAAATCATTAAAAGAGGAGAAACGATAACTGAAAAAGACTGGAGAAAAATAATAACTATTGAAGAAATGGTTATCCAATCAGGTAAAAGAAATTTTATCCGAATCAAAAAAGCCTAGATATTGAGCGCAACAAACAGCAATTGCCAAAGCGTCAGCAGCATCATCAGGCCTAGGAGTTTTTTCAAGCTTAAGAATTTGTTTTATCATTTTTTGCACCTGTTCTTTGCTTGCCCGGCCATAGCCAGTGACTGCTGTCTTGGCTTGTAGGGGAGTAAACTCTTTAATAGGAACGTTTTGGGAGGAAAAAGTAAAAAGCGCTACTCCTTTAGCTTGACTGACAGGAATAGCGGTTTTGGCGTTTTTGAAGAAATAAAGGGATTCAATGGCAGCAATCTCTGGCCCATGTTTTTTAATAATTCTTTTCAGCTCTTTGTTCAGCATTTGCAACCTTTCTCCCATCTCCATTTTAGCTGGAGTTTCAATTGCTCCATATTCAAGGCAAAGCAATTGTTTTTTACTGGAATTGATAATACCAAATCCAGTAGTAGCTGTTCCAGGGTCAAGGCCTAAGATTATCATAAATTGAAATTAGTGTAGATGTTTTGGACATCATCATGTTCGTCCAAAGCATCAAAAAGCTTTTGATTCTTTTCTTTTAATTCATCGCTTAGTTCTATTGTTTCCCTTGCTACCCATTCCAGGGCGCCTGAATCAATCTCTATATTGTTGTCTCTTAAAAAGTTTTTTATTCTTTCTAAATCTTCTGGTTTGGTATAAACAATCAAGCCATCTTCTTGCCATTCAAAGTTTTCTGCTCCTGATTCAATGATTAAAAGCTCAGTTTCTTCTTTTTCCTTTAGGTTCTCTTTATTAATGTAAATTACTCCTTTTTTTTCAAACATCCATTTGATTGCTCCCTCAGCTACCATTTTCCCTCCATTCTGATTTAAGATTATTTTTAATTCCCCCAAAGACCTGTTTTTGTTGTCAGTAATTCCTTCTACAATTAAAGCAGTGTTGCCTGGGCCATAAGCTTCAAAAGTAAATTCTTCAAAGTTGGCTCCCCCCAATTCTCCAGCGCCCTTTTTAATAGCTCGGTCAATGCTGTCTGAGGTCATATTAACTGCTTTGGCCTTGTCAACAACTGTTCTTAATTTAGGATTAAAAGTTAAATCAGCGCCGCTTTCTCTAGCCGCGATAGATATTTCTCTAGCTAATTTAGAGAATACTTTACTTTTTTTAGCATCAGCTACTCCTTTTTTAAACTTAATGGAGTGCCAATGAGAATGTCCGCTCATGGCTCTAACTATACTGCAAAAAAGAAAAACTTGCAACCAGAATTAAGATTTAAGCTGTTTTTTAGTAAAAATAACAACCCCGCCAGAAAAAAGAGAAAGGAAAAGAGCAAGCCAAGGAGTAAAGCTGTTCTTCTTATTAATTTGCTTAGCTTCAACAGTTGGTTTAACTGATTTTTCTATTAAACTGTTGCTTTGTTTTGGCGTTCCTCCTGGGTTTAGACTAGTTTGCCAGGTTTTCAAATCAAGAGACCTTTCCATTGTTTTCTTTGTGTCGTTATCACCATAACTCCAACCTTCTGAACAATCTACAGAATCAACAATATAATTATTTTGGTCAGCGAGGTTAATATTTTCTCCTTTATTGTTTAAAGCTTTAGTATGAAGCAAATCTAGCCCTGTTTGATTTTTATTCCTCCCTAAAAGATAAAAACCATTAGCTGGAATTGAACCTTTAAGATTGATTATCTTTTTCTCAGAGATAATAATTTTCCAGCCATCAAGAGAAACATTTTGATTGGCTGGATTGTATAATTCAATCCATTCATTACTGCTTGATTCTTGGTCTCCTGTCCAGCAGATTTCATTAATCAAAACAGCTTGAGCTGGCTGGAAAATCAGTAAAGCAATTAGAATAAGTTTGTTTGCTTGTTTTTGCATTTTATTCCTAAATGCTTGTAAGCTAACTCTGTAGCAATTCTTCCCTTAGAAGTTCTTTTAATCAATCCTAGTTGGATTAAATACGGCTCATAAATTTCTAAAATAGTATTCTTTTCTTCAGAAATTGAGGCAGCCAGGGCTTGCAAGCCAACCGGTCCGCCTTCAAACTTTTTAATAATCGTCTCCAGGATTCTTTTATCTCCTGGTTCTAATCCTAGCTCGTCAATTTCCAGAAAGTCTAGAGCTTTATTAGTCAGTTCTTTATCAATAATTTTCTTGCCTTCTACTTGGGCAAAATCTCTTACTCTTTTTAATAATTTATTGGCTGTGCGGGGGGTAAATCTAGAGCGACGGGCAATCTCTTTAACTGCTTCATCGTCTATTTTCGCATTAAGAGTCTTAGCTGAACCTTTAATTATTTCTTCAATTTCTTCTTGGCTGTAAAAGTTTAATTGAAGAACAGCTCCAAACCTGCTCCTTAGAGGAGCAGAAAGAAGGTCAACTCTAGTTGTTGCTCCAATTAAGGTAAAATGAGGAAGTTTTAAATCAATGCTTTTAGCCATTGGTCCTCGGCCAAGAATAAGGTTGAGTTTAAATTCTTCCATGGCAGAATAAAGATACTCTTCTACAAAGCGATTAATGCGGTGGCATTCGTCAATAAAAAGAAAATCGCCTTCGTTAAGATTGGTTAAAATAGCGACAAGGTCTCCTGATTTTTCAATTATTGGTCCAGAAGTGACGCGAATGTTGGCTTCAGCCTCTTGAGCTACGAGATAGGCGAGAGTTGTTTTGCCTAAACCAGCTGGTCCGTAAAAAAGGATATGGTCAGGCGCTTCTCTTCTTTCTCTGGCCGCTCTAATCATTACCTCTAAATGCTTTTTTATCCTTTCTTGGCCGATATAGTCAGCCCAGTTTTTGGGTCTTAAAGTAGATTCAATTATTTCTTCATTGTCCATGCCTCTTGACAAGTTTTTAAAAGTGTGTTATTGTTGCAATAGAAAATGATTCTTGAACTGGGGGTGGGAATTTTCTGCAGTTAATGGATAGTTTGGTTTTTACTGGGCTATTCCTCAGGAAAATTCTTGACTTTCAGCCCGAATGCTAAAGTATGCCCCCAGTTCAGGAATTATTTTTGCGCTATCTGCGGGTAGCGCTTTTCTTTTTATCCTACTGCTTTTTTAACTTCTTCCATAGTCGTTATTTTATTTAATACTTTTATATATCCATCTTGTTTCATTGTGGTCATTCCTTTACTAACAGCAAACTTGGCGAGAGCTGAAGAAGACGGAGAGGTGAGAATAAAATCTTCAGCTTCATTATCAACGACAAAAGCTTCAAAAATGCCTATTCTTCCTTTATAGCCAGTATTATTGCAAGCATTACAGCCCTTAGAGAAAAGAATTGTTGCTTTTGGGTCAAGTTTTGGGGCATCTGCTCCAGCTGGAAGGTTCTTAAAAGCTTCTTGCATTTCTTTAAACATGGCCGAAGGAATGGTTTGAGGTCGGCCGCAATAAGGGCAAACTTTTCTAACCAGCCTTTGAGCGACAATCATGTTTAAGGCAGGAGCAATGTTTACTGGTTTTTCTCCTAAAGCCTGAAGACGGGAAACTGTGCCGGCAGCGTCATTAGTATGCAGGGTACTGAAAACTAAATGTCCGGTTAGAGCTGCTTGGAGAGCAATGCTGGCTGTTTCTAAATCTCTAATTTCTCCCACTAAGATTACATCAGGGTCTTGACGGACGATTGACCTTAAACCAGAAGCAAAATCATAGCCTCGCTTAGGGTCAACTTGAGTTTGAGAAATTCCTTCCAGTCGATATTCAATAGGGTCTTCAATGGTTACTATTTTTATCTCCGGATTTTTAATCTTTTTTAAAAAAGCATACAAGGTGGTAGTTTTACCAGAACCAGTTGGCCCAGTAACAATAATCATTCCATTTGGTTTTTGCACTTGTTCAATAAAAGTTTGGTAAAGATCTTTTCTTAACCCCAATTGCTCTAAATCAATTAAACTCTTAGGATTAAGAATTCTCATTACAATGGTTTCTCCATATTCAGAGGGAAGAGTGGATGCTCTTATTTCTATTTCTTCTGGCTTTTCATTGTTTTCTATAATCACAGTAAATCTGCCGTCTTGCGGTTTTTTTTCAATATTTAATTTCATTTGAGAAAGAAGCTTTATTCTAGAAATTAAGGACTGATAAGCAACAAAGCTGAAAGTATAGACATTTTGAAGCAAGCCATCAATTCTTATCCTTAATGCCCCGCCATTCTCTTCTGCTTCTAGATGCAAGTCAGAAGCATCAAGGAAAATAGCGCCAGCCATAATGGTTTTAACAAACTCACTAGTATCTTTGGTTGAAGCTTCGTTTATGGCTTGGATATAGCTGGGAATATTTTTAAACTTTCTGTCAGCTTGGAACAAAAATCCTAAGTCTAGTTCTAATTTTCCTGTTATTTCCATAAATTATTTAAACAAACTGATTAATTCTTTTTTAGCTGAACCTAAGTCTTGTTTTCCAGTAATAAAGATTCCGCCTTGGCCTTTAAAATTGCCTTGATAAGCATTTTTAATTTTATCAATGACTTCTTTTTGGTCAGAATAAAAAACGCCTTTAACTGTTAAAGGAGAAGATTTGCTTTCCCAAAACAAGACAAAAGAAGGAAGAAGGAAGAGGTTTTTCATTTTTTCCACCACAAAGCTTAAATCAGAAGAAGTTGAACCAATGTCTTTAATATCATTATCCGAGAGGGCAGAGAAATAGAGGTTGTGTTTTTTCCAAAGGCAAAGGTTTTTAATGGTTTTTTCAAAAAGAGCAATTTTTCTCCTAGACTCTTCTCCGGGACGATTGGAATAAAAATGGCCTCCTTCTTGCACCAGTTTTTTAATAATTCCCAGGGCTTGAGGAGTTTTAAAAGATTTAAGAGAAGAAGCAATTCCCCACAAAAGAAAACTGGCTGCTTTTTCGTTGATTTCAGCTTGAGCAGTTTCTAAGAGTAAAACCACTTTTTCAGAAAGAGAAGATTTTTCGTCAATGAGATTAACTTCTCCGTAGTTTTCATTCCCTGGTTTATTACTGATATTAATAACAGCGCATTGATAAATAGAGCCAATATCTTCTTCAAAGTAGTTTTCCAATTCTTGAAAGGAATTAATATTAAAAGCAATAACAGTATCAAAAACAGGAGGAGAGGAAAGAGGGTCTTGTTCTTTGTCAGAAACTATTTTGCAAGAAAAGTTTTTAAGGTCAACATCATTAATGTTTTTGGGGACGAGATAAAGATCAAGGCCATTGCCCCTTTTTTCGTAAAAGACTTCGGAGACTTCATTGCTAAAAGAGACTACGAATTTTTTGCGTTCAGCGGTTTCTTTTAAAAAACCGACCAGTTCTTCAGGGTTTTTGTCTCTGGGAGCAAAGACACTCTTTTTGTTTTTAAGAGCAAAAAAGGTGCCTGTTGCTGCCCCTAAAGCGTCTTGTCCAAAATCTTCTTTATTGCTGACAATGACAACGTTTTTAGAATTGTCTATAATATCTTTTGCCTTAGAAAAATCATCCATAATTTCCTTCAAGTTACTTTATTTCAAAGGAAAAGTCAATTGATTCATTGATAAGCAAAAACCGTCCAAGAGACGGTTATTGATAGCAACAAAACAGCTGGTGTTTAGTAACGTAATAAAAGAAAATAGATAAAATAATTAAAGGTAAAATTGGCCAAACAATTTTTTGGTAGCGGAAGAGAGATTTCCCTCTTTTGGCCCGCATCTGACGATACCATCTTTCAAATCCAAACAAAGAAATACTTCCTAAAACTATTGAAAATATTAATTTATCCATTCCCCAAATTGTGTGTTGTTCGTGGCCAATTATTTCTAAAGAGCGAAGAGGCCAGAAAACAAGAGCGTAATAAACAATAATGGTAATTATATTTCTTCCTGGAAACTTGATATTCTTTTTATCAAAGAAAACAAATGTCCACATAATCAAAAGAACAGTTGCTCCTCCAAGCCATAGTCCAGTAATGGTGTCATCTATTTTTAGCCAGCGGGCGAGCCCTAGACCAGCAATTACGCCTACCGTACAAACCGGACAAACAGCTTGAGCGATAGAAGCAAAAAATATTCCCAGCGAAGAAAAAGCAGATAAAACGGTGAGCTTTGTTTTGTTGAGCATATAATAATTTAATTTAAAATTATATTTTAAGAATAACTTATAAATTAAGAAAATGCAAGGATTGAAACTGAGTGATGTAGGAATAAATGCTAACCGAATTATTCTTTTAGAAATACGAAAAAAAGTATTTAAGTTGCCTTTATTGTTTAAATTGGATATAATCTGGAAATATGGAAATTATCTCTTTGAGTGCTTCAGAAACTAAGCAAGCTGGTCAAAGACTGGCTGAGCAAATTTTGTCTGGCAAAGAAAAAAGAAGAATCATTGCCCTTAAGGGTGAATTAGGGGCCGGCAAAACAACTTTTCTTCAAGGGTTTGCTCAAGGACTTAAGATTAAGAAAAAAGTTCTCAGTCCTACCTTTATCATTTTCAATAAGCTTAGAATAAGGTCTGCTTGCTTTAAGAACTTTTATCATTTTGATTGCTATCGGATAAATGATTTTAAAGAAATAGAGGCATTAGGATTTAAGGAAATTGTTTCTGATCCTAAAAACATTATAGCCATTGAATGGCCAGAAAAGATTAAAAAGATCCTTCCTCGAGAAGTTTTAATAATAATTTTTAAGATTTTGGAAGGAGATAAAAGAAAGATAATTTATGGCTGATAATTTTGTTATCATTGACGCCAATTCAGTTTTACATCGAGCCTTTCATGCTTTGCCTTTATTGAAAAACAAAAAAGGAGAATTGGTTAACGCTATTTATGGTTTTCTTTTAGTTTTAATGAAAGTTATTAATGAGTTTAATCCTTGTTGTCTAGCTGTTTGTTTTGATTTGGCTGAGCCGACTTTTAGAAAACAAGCCTATGAGGAGTATAAAGCAAAAAGAAAGAAACCGCCTCAAGAGTTTTATGACCAAATTCCTAAACTAAAAGAAGTTTTAAAGGTTTTTGATATTCCTTTTTGCGAAAAGCCAGGTTTTGAAGGAGACGATATTATTGGCACTTTAGCTTCTTTGTCTTCAGGAAAAGTTAAGAACATTATTGTTTCTGGCGATTTGGACACTTTGCAATTAGTAAATGACCATACCAATGTTTACTTTTTAAACAGAGGAGTAAAAGAAGCTGTTTTGTATAATCAAGATTTGGTTAAGAAAAAATATGAAGGATTAAGCGAAAAAGAGCTTATTGACTTTAAGGCTTTGCGGGGAGACCCTTCAGACAATATTCCCGGAGTTAAAGGAATCGGTGAAAAGACGGCTTTGGGATTGATTAAGAATTTTAAAACAATTGAAAATCTTTATCAAAATATTAATGATCCAAGAATAGAGGAAAAAACCAGAGCCAAGCTTTTGGCTGGCCAAGAAATGGCTTTTTTAAGTAAAAAGCTGGCTGAGATAAAAAGAGATGTCCCTTTAAATGTTTCTTTGAAAGACTATGAGTGGGGAAAGTATGACCCTCAGCAAGCTAAGCAAATCTTAGAAGAGCTTGGTTTTAAAAGTTTAGTCAAAAAAATCCCTGGTTTGGAAGAAAGCTCTGGCGCGAATCTAAAATTATGGTAAAATATATTTATGGATGAAAGTTTAAAACAAGAAGAAGAATTGCAAAAGAAAGAAGAAGAACTGCACAAAATCAGACTGGCTTTTTTGAATATCTTAGAAGATAAAGAAGAGGCAAGGTTGCAGGCGATAAACGAGAGGAATAAATCTTTAGCTATAATTAAAAACTTTACTGATGGCCTTTTGGTTCTTGATGAAAACAATCGGATAGAAATTATCAGTCCTTTGGTTGAAACATTTTTGGGTCAGAAAGAAGAAGAACTTTTAGGAAAAAGTATTTTTGAAATTACTTCTCCCAAAGTTAATCTTAAACTCTTGCAAGACATTTTAAAAGAAGACAAAGAGAAAGGAATTAAAAGTATTTTCCGTCAAGAAATAAAATTAGGAGAAAGCTTGTTTTTAGAGGTAACTGTTTCTCATTTTAAAACCGGAGATAAAAAAGGAAGCTTAATTATTCTTCACGATATTTCCCGAGATAAACTTGTAGAAAGAATGAAGACAGAGTTTGTTTCCATTGCTGCTCATCAACTAAGAACCCCTTTGTCAGCCATTAAATGGACCTTGCGTATGATTTTGGATGGAGATGTAGGAGAAATTACTCCAGAGCAAAGAGATTTGTTGGAGAAAACTTATCAAAGCAATGAAAGAATGATAGCTTTAATCAATGATTTGCTGAACGTAACCAGAATTGAAGAAGGAAGGTTTCTTTATCAATTAGAGCCAACTCAATTAGAAGATATTGTCGGCCAAGTAGTTGAAGGATTAAAAGAAACAGCTAGTTTGAAGAATATAAAGATAAAGATAGAAAGGCCGAAAGAGCTTTTGTCTCCAATAATGGTTGATAAAGAAAAAATAGGAATAGCTGTTCAAAACCTGGTAGACAATGCTATTAAATACACTCCAGCGGGCGGAAAAGTAACAATTACTTTAAGCAAAAATGGCAATCAAGCGTTTTTTAAAATTGCTGACAGCGGAGTAGGTATTCCTCAAGACCAGCAAGATAGAATTTTCTCAAAGTTCTTCCGCGGCAGCAATGTTGTTCGATTGGAAACCGAAGGTTCTGGCTTGGGCTTGTATACTACCAAGAATATTATTGAGTCGCACAAAGGAAAGATTTGGTTTGAATCAAAAGAAGGGGAAGGTACAACTTTTTACTTTACTCTTCCTTTCGCCTCATAGACAATTTTTTAAATTAGGTGTAAAATACAAAATATGAGCAAGAAAGTTTTAATCATTGAAGATGATAAATTTCTAAGAGAGCTTTTAGGAAAGAAGTTAACTAGCGCTGGCTATGCAGTTGTTTTGGCAGTTGATGGCGAAGAAGGATTGGAAAAAACGAAGAAGGAAAAGCCGGATATTGTTTTACTTGATTTAATGTTGCCGGGTATTAATGGCTTTGAAGTTTTGGAGAAACGACAAAAAGACCCAGAAATCAGCGATATTCCCGTGATTATTCTTTCTAATCTTGGTCAAAAGGAAGACATTGAAAAAGGCCTGAAGCTGGGAGCTAAGGATTTTCTAGTCAAAGCTCATTTTACTCCTCAGGAAATTGTTAATAAACTGCAAATGGTTTTAGGTTAAAATGCCTGAACTGCCGGAAGTAGAAACAATTGTCAATGGCTTGAAAGGAAAAGTTAAAGGAGCAGTTTTTCTTGATGTCTGGACAGATTCGCCCAGGCTTTTTAAAAAACCTTTTTTCCCTGAGTTTAAGAAAAAGATAAAAGGCAAGAGAATTGAAAATGTTGTCCGTTGGGGAAAGAACATAGTTTTTAATTTAAGCGATGATTATTCTTTATTGATTCATCAAAAGATAAGCGGTCATCTTTTGTTGGGAAAATGGGAAAGGCAAGGAGAAAAATGGGTAGCTCGGGGAAAAGGAGCTTTGCGAGAAGATCCGATGAATCAATTTATTCGAGCCCTATTTTTTTTAAACAATGGTTTGGATATAGCCTTGTCTGATTTAAGAAAGTTTGCCAAAATTGAATTATGGAAAACAAAAGAGCTGGAAAAAAGCTTGAAGAAGCTGGGACCAGACCCTTTAACTGTTGGTTTTCAGCAATTCCAAAATATTCTTTCTAAGAAAAAAGGAAAAATCAAGCAAGTTTTAATGGACCAAGCTTTTCTGGCTGGCATTGGCAATATTTATGCCAATGAAATTCTTTGGGAAGCAAAAATTGCTCCAACTAGAGAAGCACGGAACATTAAAGAAGAAGAATTGAAGAATCTTTGGCTGGCGATGAGGAAAGTATTAAACAAAGCGATAAAGCTGCAAGGAGATAGTTTTTCTGATTTCAGAAAAGTCTCTGGAGAAAAAGGCGGATATCAAGATTTTGCCAAAGTTTATCAAAAAGAAAAATGTCCAGCTTGCCAGAGCAAGATTAAAAGAATAAAACAGGGAGGAAGAAGTTCTTTCTTCTGTCCTTTGTGCCAAAAATGATTATTTTTTATTACGGTTCAGATACATACAGAATGAAACGAAAGCTTAAAGAAGTAATTGCTGATTACAAAGAAAAGAATAGAAGTGGTTTTAATTTTCAAGTTTTTTCAGGAAAGGAAATTAATTTTAACGACCTGAAAGGCGAGTTTTTAAGCATTTCTATGTTTAAAGAGAAAAAGCTTTTTGTTTTATTCAATGCTTTTGCTTTTAAAGACGATTTTTTAAAGCAAGGAGAGTTGTTTATTAAATCAGACAATACTTTGGTTCTTTACCAAGAAGGAGATGTTCCAAACAATGACAAGTTTTTTAATTTTTTGAAAAGCAAGGCAAAAAAGATTGAACGTTTTAATCCTTTAACCTTAGGACAGGTTAAAAATTGGACAAATAAAGAAATTGAAGCCAGGGGAGCAAGAATAGAAGAGGGGGCTTTAAATAAATTGGTTGAGTTTGTAGGCAATGATTTATGGAGAATGGAAAAAGAGATTGATAAATTGATTAATTATGCTCAAGGTAAAGAAATAAAAGAAAAACAAGTAGAAGAATTGGTTTTTCCGGTCATTGATTTTAATATCTTTTCTACTATTGACGCTATTGCTCAAAAAGAAAAAAAGAGGGCCGCTAGTTTGATAAGGCGTCATTTAGAAAATGGCGATTCTCCTTCCTATATCCTCTCTATGATTTCTTACCAGCTGAGAAACCTTATCAGTGTTAAGGGCTTAAAAGGAAAAAACTTGAGTCAATTGAAATTATCTTTTTTTGTTTTAAACCGTTCTCTTGCTCAAGCCAAGCACTTCTCCTTAGAAGAATTGAAAAACCTTTATCAAAAGATTCTTGATTTAGATTTAGGCATTAAAACTGGAAAAATTGATCCAGAAGTAGCCCTAGATTTATTGATTTTTGACCTTTGACAAAACTCTTTTGGCAAAAACAGATTTTCTTCTAGCAGCAGTGTTCTTTTTAATTATTCCAGTTTTGGCCATTTTGTCTATGGCTTGGTAAACCTGAGGAATCATTTGCTTAGCTTCTTCGGTTTTGCCTTGTTCAATTAAAAGAGAAAGCTTTTTTAAAAGCTCTTTTGTCTGCTTCTTTTTCAACTCATTATTCTTTTTCCTTTTTAAGCTTTGTCTCAGCTGCTTTTTCGCTGATTTTTTAATTGGCATATATATATGAAATATATACACTAATTCTTGAAATTATTCAAGACTCCAGCTATACTGAGAACAATGATTAGTTTTTTATCAGGCAAAGTAATTTACAAAGATGAAAAAAGAGCAATAGTAGAAAGACAAGGTTTGGGTTTTGACCTTTTTCTCTCTGAACCAGCTTTGAAAAAATTAAAGATAGGCGAAGAAAGAGATTTCTACACATTTCTTTTTATTGGAGAAAAGAATATTGAGCTTTACGGCTTTTTATCTTTTGAGGAGGCAGAACTTTTTAAAGCTTTAAAGCATGTTCCTGGTATTGGGCCAAAGACAGCAATGAGTTTGGCTGTTTTTGGCTCTTTGGAAAAATTGAAAGAGGTTTTAGAAAAAGGAGAAATGCCTTTAGAGGTGAAAGGAGTGGGCAAGAAAAAGCTCCAGAAAATCCTTTTAGAAATTTCTGGCCAGATTAAAGAGATGAAAAGCATTAAGCCAAAGAAAAGAGACGAGGTTTTCCAAGCTCTTTCTTCTCTAGGTTTTTCTAAGGAAGAAATTGAGGAAGCCCTTTCCCATATCTCTTCAGAAGTTAAAGAAACAGAGGAAAGAATAAAGCAAGCTTTAAGGTTTTTAGGAAAATGAAACAATATCTTCCCAGTTTTCTTGTCAGCGCTTATCATTTTCTTCTTGCCTTTGTCTCAGCTTTTTTTTATCAATTTCCTTCTAAGAAGATAAAAGTCATTGGGATTACTGGCACTAATGGCAAGTCTACGGTGGTGAGCATTGCTACTCAGATTTTAGAAGAAGCAGGATACAAAGTAGCAGCTTCTTCTTCACTTGTTTTTAAGATAGGAAACAAGGTTGAGGAAAACAAACTGAAGATGACTATGCCAGGAAGGTTTGCTTTACAATCTTTTTTAAGCAAAGCAGTTAAAGAGAAATGCGATTATGCTATTATTGAAGTCACCTCTGAAGGCATTAAGCAGCATCGCCATCGCTTTATTGATTTCAAAGTAGCTTTAATTACTAATCTTAATCCAGAGCATATTGAAGCTCACGGAGGATTTGAAAACTACAAAAAAGCAAAAGGCCAGCTTTTTAAAGCAGTTAAAGACATTCATATCATTAATTTAGATGATCGTTATTCTCCCTATTTCCAATCTTTTAAAGCTAAAAGGATTATTACTTATGGAATTGATAATGTTTTGGCAGAGATAAAGGCAGAGGATGTTTCTGTTTCTCCTTCTGGTTCTAGATTTAAAGTTAAGGGCAAAGAGTTTGAATCAAAGCTTTTAGGAGATTTTAATGTTTACAATCTTTTAGCTGGAATTGCTTTGGCTGTTTCTCAAGGAATTGATTTAGAAATCTGTCAAAGAGGAATTAAAAAAGTAGAGCAAGTGCCTGGCCGTTTAGAAGAAATTGTTTCTTTTCCTTTTCAAGTTTTTGTTGATTATGCTTTTACTCCAGTGGCTTTAGAAAAAGTTTATCAGTTCTTAAAACCAAAACAAGGAAGATTGATTTGCGTTTTAGGAGCTTGCGGCGGGGGAAGAGATAAATGGAAGAGGCCTGTTTTAGGAAACATTGCTGATAAATACGGAGATATTGTTATTGTCACTAACGAAGACCCTTACAATGAAGACCCTTTAAAGATAATTGAAGAAGTAAGCTCAGGCTCTTCAAAGGCAATGAAGATTCTTGATAGAAGAGAAGCTATTAGGAAGGCCTTGTCTTTGGCTCAATCTAAAGATGTGGTGGTAATAACGGGCAAGGGTTGTGAGCCTTGGATTTGTTTGGCTCAAGGCAAGAAAATGGCTTGGGACGACAGAAAAGTAGTTAAAGAAGAAATTGAAGGTTTAAAAACGCTTGACAAACTTTTCATTAAAAGATAAAATTAGAATAGATTAAAGATAATAATTAATTTGAATAAAGAACAAGTATGAAATCTCTCAAAGCATCTTTTACCTTGATTGAGATTCTAGTCGTGGTAGTCATCATTGGCATCCTCTCAGGAATAATCAT